>CAYRLT010000076.1:0-1640 GCA_964425095.1 uncultured Luteolibacter sp. | reverse complement strand
TTGTCGCGGTCCAGCGTTACTCCAAACCGCCGCTCGTACCACTCGACCACCGCCTGCCGCACCTCGTCCACACCGTAGGTCTCCGGGTACCTGTGGTTGGCCGGCACCCTGGCCTCCCGGCACAGACGGTCAATAACGTGGTCCGGGGTCGGAATGTCGGGATCGCCGATGGCGAAACTGATAACCTTGTCTCCCCGTTTCTTCCTCTCCTCGATCTTCCGCGAGATCTGCACAAAGAGGTAGGGGGGCAGTTGTTCGATGCGTTTGGAAACTCTCATTTCTCCTCCGATGGTTTGCGGTCGGGCCAGTCGCCGTTGAAAACCAGCTCGGCCGGCCCGGTTAGATAGACACTCCCTTTCCGGTCCCATTTCACGCTGAGGGTTCCTCCTGGCAGCTTTATGTCAACCGGACTGTCCACGTAGTCATGCAGGCGCGATGCGACCGCGATGGCGCAGGCGCCGGTGCCGAAGGAGAGCGTCTCGCCCGCGCCCCGCTCCCACACCCGGGCCTGGATCTCGCGCCGCGACACGACATGGGCGATTTCGAAGTTCACCCGGCGGGGGAAAAGGGCATGGTTTTCCACCCGCGGACCGATGTCGCACAATTTCAAGTTGCCGACATCGGGCAAAAAATGGACCGCGTGGGGGTTGCCCATGGACACGAAAGTCAGCCGCAGTTTCTGCCCGGCGACAGTGACCGGGTGGTCCATTATCGGGACCCGTTTCGCGGTGACGGCCACGGGCAGGTCTCCGGGCCGGAACCCGGGCCGCCCCATGTCCACCTCGAACCGCAGCCCCCGGTCCCGCGGGACGGCGGTCTTGACGCCGGCGGAGGTTTCTATGGTCATACTCCGCCGGGTGTCGGCCAGTCCGGTGCTGACAACGTACCGGGCAAAGCAGCGCAGCCCGTTGCCACAAACCTCGGCCTCGGACCCATCCGGGTTGAACATTCTCATGCGGAAATCCGCCGCCTTCGACTTGAGCAGCAATATCAGGCCATCGCTGCCAATGCCAAAGCGGCGATCGCACATGATCTGGGACAGCTTGCCCCAGTCCCGACGCATCCGGTCCGCCTCTATCAGTACGAAATCGTTGCCCGTAGCCTGCAGCTTGGTGAACTTCATGGTCTAAAATCTACCTACCCGAACCGGATGTCCTTTGACGCATTCAGGCTGACGAAGGTCCCGTCGCCCACAATGACATGGTCCAGCACCAGAATGCCCAGCAACTTGCCCGCCTCCACCAGCCGCCTGGTCAACTCAACGTCGTCCTCCGACGGCTCCGGGTCACCCGACGGGTGATTATGAACAAATATGACGGACGCGGCGCTGGCCGAGATCGCCTCCTTGAACACCTCGCGCGGATGCACGACGCTGGAGTCCAGGCTGCCCATGGACACCGTAGACGTCCGGATGAGCCGGTTTCTGGTGTCCAGAAGCAACGCCAGGAAATGCTCCTTCTTCTTGCCCTTAAGAGTGCTCCCCACGGCACTCACAACGTCCTCTGGGCTCGTGACTGCGGCTTTGCCTTCGCGAGGAGCGCCTTCCAGCCTCCGGCCCAGCTCGAAGGCCGCCTTCAACTGCGCCGCCTTGGCCGGGCCTATGCCGTTGATCTGCGACAACTCCTCCACCGAGCTGTCAG
>CAYRLT010000075.1:0-9201 GCA_964425095.1 uncultured Luteolibacter sp. | reverse complement strand
GACCAGCAGACCGACGTTGTCACCTGCACGACCTTCGTCGAGCAACTTGCGGAACATTTCGATGTCCGTCACGGTGGTCTTCTGGGTGTCGCGGATGCCGACGATTTCGACTTCTTCCATCTTCTTGACGATACCGCGTTCGACACGGCCGGTGCAAACCGTTCCACGACCTTCGATCGAGAACACGTCTTCGATCGGCATGAGGAAGGTTTTGTCAATCGGACGCTCCGGCTCGGGGATGTAGGAATCCACGGCGTCCATGAGCTTCATGATGTTCGCCTTTTGGGCTTCGTCGCCTTCGAGGGCGGCCTTGGCGGAACCCATGACGATCGGAATTTCGTCGCCGGGGAATTCGTAGGAAGAAAGGAGGTCGCGGACTTCCATTTCGACGAGCTCGAGGAGTTCTGGATCATCCACAAGGTCAACCTTGTTCATGAACACCACGAGGGCGGGGACGCCGACCTGACGGGCAAGCAGGATGTGCTCGCGAGTCTGTGGCATCGGGCCGTCTGCGGCGGAAACCACCAGAATGCCGCCGTCCATTTGGGCAGCACCGGTGATCATGTTCTTCACGTAGTCGGCGTGACCGGGGCAATCCACGTGAGCATAGTGGCGCTTCACGGTTTCATATTCCACGTGGGCGGTGTTGATGGTGATCCCGCGCTCACGTTCTTCGGGGGCTGCGTCGATGTCGGCGTAGCTTTTCTTTTGTGCTAGGCCCTTTTCGGCGAGCGTATTGGTGATCGCTGCGGTGAGGGTGGTTTTGCCGTGGTCAACGTGGCCGATAGTGCCGATGTTAACGTGCGGTTTATTGCGCTGGAATGCTTCTTTAGCCATGGTGGTTGTTGTTCTTCTTGAGACTGTTGAGATTTATCGTGATCGCCCTGGAGCTCGCGGGGGGAATTGAACCCCCGACCTCATCCTTACCAAGGATGCGCTCTACCCCTGAGCTACGCGAGCGATGTCAGATGTTGCTTTTCCTTCGACTCGACAAAAACACCGCGTCCGTTCCCGATAAAACACGGGACTGGGCGCGGCACCCCTGACTTGCTGTGGGGAAGAGCGGGCGGACCTTAGCAAAGCCGACCATACTGTCAAAAAAAATCTCGATGAAAAGAAAATTTCTTCAAATCCCTTGAAAATGTGGGATTTGCGAGGATTTTTCAGTGGTTGAATGGACCCAAGAGCCGTCATTTTTTCGAATCTTCGTGGATCCGCGCCCGACTGGGAAATTAGCATACTCCGCTTGCGGGGTGGCTTGGAAGAATGGATTTCAGGGCACCACGCGACGATGAATCACGTCCCCGGATTTTGAAGATGGCGAGTGGCGGCTGAGACGTCGGGCGAAAAATTTCCGGATTTCCTCGGTCCACAGGACGCTGCTTGCCAGCGCGCCGATCAATATAAAGTGTGCGGCGGGGATGGGCGAGGTGTGAAACAACCGATTCATCGGCGCGAGATACACCACGGCGAACTGCATCAAATTCGCGAGCACCAAGCCGCCGAGCAGCCAGCGGTTTTTTAAAATGCCAAGCCGCAAGGCCGAGCGAGTGGGGCTCTCGCAGTTAATGACATTAAACCACTGGCATACGGCGAGCAGGGTGAATGTTTCGGTTTGCACCAGCTCCAGGGGCGCGCCGGTGCCGAGACGCCAGATGAAATAGCCGAGCGTGGCGGCCACCGAGGTCGGGGTCATCACGGCCATGCGTCGCAACATCCCGCAGCTCACGAGGCGCTCGCCGGAGCGAATCGGATCGCGGTCCATCTCATCCCCTTCCGGGCCTTCCATCACCAGATTGACCGTGAGCGTGCCTTCGGTGACCAAGTTGATCCACAGGATTTGCACCGCCGCCAAGGGCAACGGATATCCGAGCCACAATGCGCCCAACAAAATAATCACCTCATCGATGGACGTGGCGAAGAGAAATAGGAGCAATTTCCGGATGTTTCCATAAATCAGGCGGCCTTGTTCGACCGCATTGACGATCGTGGAAAAGCAATCGTCCGTGATGACGATGTTGGATGCGCTTTTCGCCACCTCGGTGCCCGTGATGCCCATCGCCACGCCGACATCGGCGCGGGCGAGCGCTGGCGCGTCGTTGACGCCATCGCCGGTCATGGCCACCACGTGTTTTTGGGATTGAAACGCCTCAACGATGCGCAATTTCTGAGCCGGATGCACCCGGGCAAACACGGCGATGTGATCCAACCCGGCGATGAGCTCCGATTCCCCCATCGCGTCCAATTCGCGCCCGTCCACCGCGCGGTCTCCGTCCCGCGCGATGTCGAGCCTGCGGGCGATCGCAAGGCCCGTAGCTTGGTGATCGCCCGTCACCATCACCGGCCGGATGCCTGCCGCCCGGCATTCTTCCACGGCGGCTTTCGTTTCCTCGCGCGGTGGATCGAGTTGACCGACCAGCCCCAGAAACACTGCGCGGCCACGAAACGGCGCGAAACCTGCGGATTCCTCGATTTCCACTCCCTCCAGCATGGCGAATCCGAGCAAGCGCAATGCTTGTTCCGCGAGTTGATTGGCGGTTTGTAAAATCTCGCTCTTCCGATTTTCTTCCAGCAGCTCCGGATCGCCATCCTGCCAAATATAACCACAAAGCGGCAGAATCCATTCGGGAGCGCCCTTGATGAACACTCGAGGAGCCTGCCCGCTGCGACCGTGCTGGGTCGCCATCAATTTGGCTGCGGAATCAAAAGGGATTTCCGCACGACGCGGCCAATCATGACGCAGCTGCGCAGGCTCAATTCCGGCTTTCATCGCCAAGGTGAGCAACGCGGCTTCCGTGGGATCGCCTAGGGCGCGCCAACGGGGATCCTCGGCATCCGGCGGGACGAGTTGCGAATCGTTGCACAAAACACCGGCCTCCAAAATATGGCGCAGGACCGGATCCGCAGCGGGATCGAGAGTTAGTCCGTCGCACGAAACATCGCCGTCGGGGGCGTAGCCGGATCCGGAAACCTCAACCGTGCGATCATCCGCCAGCCACATGGTGGTGGCAGTCATTTCGTTTTTGGTCAAAGTCCCGGTTTTATCGGTGCAGATGATCGTCGTGCAGCCGAGCGTTTCCACCGATGCGAGGGTTCGCACGATCGCCCCACGGCGAGCCATCCGCTGCATGCCGACCGCCAGCGCGATGGTGAGAGCGACGGGCAATCCTTCCGGCACCAAGGATACCATTTGGCTGACCGCCACCATCAGGATGGCCACCAGCGGCATACCACGCAGGTAGCCGGCGATCATGACGACGAGGAACAGAAAAATAGCGACCACAACGAGCATGCGCCCGAGTTGCTCCATGCGGAGTTCCAGCGGCGTCTTGGGTGGCTGCGCGGCGGCGGTTAGACTGGCGATTTTCCCCACTTCCGTACCAAGCCCGGTGGCTACGACCACTGCCTTTCCGCGCCCTGCCGTGATGTGAGTGCCGGAGTAAACCATGTTGGCTCGATCTGCTAACATGGCGTCCTCAGGCAATGGTTCGACCTGTTTATGAACCGGCAGGGATTCACCGGTTAGGGCGGCTTCCGCCACCTCCAGCACCCGCGTCTCCAACAACCGCGCGTCCGCCGGCACCGCATCGCCGGCCGCCAACAACATCAGATCGCCGGGCACCAATTCCTCCGCCAGAATGGCTTGCGGGACGCCATCCCGCAGGACGTTCACCTTGAGAGCGGAGAGTTTTTTCAATGCGGTCATCGAGCGTTCGGCCCGATCCTCCTGAAACGTGCCGATCACCGAATTGATCAACACCACGATCAGAATCACCCACGAGTCCTCGTGCTTGCCCAGCGAGAATGCGAGCACTGCCGCCGCAAATAAAATATAAATGAGCGGACTCTGAAATTGGTGAAAAAACACCCGCAAAACCGTCTTGCGGGCCTCCTCCGGAAGCGTGTTGCGCCCATGTTTCGCAAGACGTTCACCAGCCTCCGCCGCACTGAGCCCGCCCGATGGAACTTGGAGTCGCGCAAGGCTTTCCGCCACAGATGCGGAGTGCCACGACGGCGGGCGCGAAACCGGTTCAGCATTCATAACAGCTCGGGGGTGAGAACCTTGGAAACAAGAATCAGTATACCCCCGCAGGCATCGTTCAGCCATCGGCAAATCACCCACTTGAGCAGCCCGCCACCCGTCTGCGCGCTCGACAGATGCCCCCGATCGGGCTATCAGTTACCCCTCCCCCATCACGACCGCCCCATCCTCCATGTCCGTCGAATTCAAAGATTACTACACGATTCTCGGCGTGCCGCGCGATGCCAGCCCCGAGGATATCAAGAAGGCTTTCCGCAAACTGGCGAGAAAACATCACCCGGATGTCGCGAAGGACAAAAAAACCGCCGAAGCCAAGTTCAAGGAAATCAACGAAGCCAACGAAGTGCTCGGCGATCCGGAAAAACGCCGGAAATACGACCAACTCGGGGCTAACTGGCAAAACGAAGGCGCTTTTCGCGGTGCAGGCCGCGGACGTCCCGCAGGCACCCACGAATTCAACTTCGGCGGCACCGGGTTCAGCGATTTTTTCGAACAATTTTTCAGCGGCGGCCAGGGAGGTTTTGCCCAAGAAATGGATTACGGCCAACGCCCGGGCGCAAGCCACCGCACCCGCAAAGGCAATGACATCGAGGGCGACATCCTCGTCACTTTAGAAGAAGCCATGAATGGCTCGGTGCGCGCGGTGTCGCTTAAGATGACCGATCCACGCACCGGAAATCCGGACACCCGCACCTTCCAAGTCCGCATTCCACCCGGCGTCAACAACGGTCGCCGCATCCGCGTCCCCGGCCAAGGCGAACCCGGCGTCGGCGGTGGCGAACCCGGCGATCTTTTCCTACGAGTCCGCCACGCCGCCCATCCCGATTTCAGCACCGAAGGCGCGGATGTTTTGCACGAACTCGAAATCGCCCCCTGGGAAGCCGTGCTCGGCGCGGATATCCCGGTCCCCACGCTCGATGGCATCGTCAAACTCCGAATTCCTCCCGGCAGCGAACACGGCCAACAACTCCGCGTCCGCAGCCGCGGCCTCCCCAAAGGAAAAACCGGCGAACGCGGCGATTTCTACGCAGTCCTCTCCATCCAACTGCCCACCACCCTCAGCGACACCGAACGCGAACTCTGGCAAAAACTCCGAGACACCTCCGACTTCCACCCTAGGACGCGCCCGTCTTAATCCTCCCAAAAAATGGTTTGTCGCATTCCCTCACGGAGGGGTAAAACGCGTTCGCCCTGACCATGAGGCGACAATGGAACGCGCTTCGCTCACATCTCATTGGCTTTTCATGGGCATCGGCGGACATGTTCCGCCGCTCCGGAGGGGCGATGCATGATCGCCCTGACCATGAGGTGACAATTGGAAGGCGCTTCGCTCATCTCATTGGCTTTTCATGGGCATCGGCGGACATGTTCCGCCGCTCCTTGAGGCGCTTCGCACAGAAGCGGCGTGGCTTAGGATTCTTCAAACCCGAGGCATTTGAGCTGCCATTTCAGGAGTAGGTCTGAGGGCTTGGCGTCTTCTGCGGCGAGGCATTCCAAAATGGCGCGGGGGGCGATGAGGGAGCCCTCGATGTCGAGTTTTCCGGCGGCGTTTTCGCGCAGTTTGATGAGGTCATCGACTTTGCGTTCGAAATCTTTGTCGCGTTTTCTGCGATTGCTGGGCGGGCGTTGCGGCCAATCGGCTTCAGGCAGGGCTTCGGCGGCGGCGAGGGCGGCGCGGAAGCGTTTGAGGCGATCCGGGCGGAAATGGTGGGGCAGCGTGATTCGTTTGCCGGCGGCGAGGTCGATGCTCCAGGCGAGAATTTCGCGGTTGGGAGCGACCATGAACGAGGGGCGGTCCCATGCGGCGGCTTCGACGTCGCGCCATTGCCAGAGGGCTTTGAGGAAGGCGAGGCCGCGGCGGTCGAGCTTGCCGGAGCCTGAGATGCGCCAGACTTCCTCTTTTGAGTCATCGCGATCGAGGACTTTTTGGCGGGCGGCGCTGCAGCTTTCTTCGAACCAATCGTAGCGGGCGAGGTCCTTGAGTTTGGCGACGATCATATCGCCCATTTCGAGCAGATAATCGACGTCATTGAGGGCGTATTCGATCATTTTGGGGGAGAGCGGGCGCTTTCCCCAATCGGCTTTTTGGGAGGATTTCGAGAGTTCGATGCCGAAGTATTGGTTGACCAGATCGCCGAGGCCGAAGCGGCGTGCGCCGAGCAATCGGGCGCCGATTTGGGTGTCATAGACCACGGCGGGAAGTGCGCCGAATTGGCGTTTGAACATGGTCATGTCGTAATCCGCGCCATGCATCCAGACGGTGGCCTCGGCGAGGTATGCGCCGAGTGGGCTGAGGTCTTCGATGGCGAGCGGATCGATGAGGACGGAATCGCCCCGGACAGCGAATTGAACGAGGCAGAGGGATTCCCGGTAGCGATGAAGGCTATCCGCCTCGGTGTCGATGGCACAGATCGGGGGCTCGGCTCCTTGTCTGCTCTTTTCGAGGTGCAGGATCAGGCGCTCGGTGGTTTCAATCATATCGGATGTGACAAGTCATGGTAACGGCTTGCGGGAGTGTTGTTTTTCAATGGGTGTGAGATCAAGCCACAACAAAGGCCCCGGCTTGCTCGCGTGTCAACTCGATGCATTGCCATGGGAGGCCGTGGGTGTTGAGGTCGGCCATGAACGAGTCCGGATCGTGTTGCTCGATATTCCAGACCCCGGGTTTCCTCCAGGATCCGGCGAGCATTTGTTTGGCGCCGATCATGGTGGGGACGCCGGTGGTGTAGGAAATGGCTTGGGAGCCGACTTCGGCGAAGCAGGCTTCGTGGTCGCAGATGTTGTAAACGTAGATGGCTTTGAATTTTCCGTCCTTGAGGCCGGTGATGACGTTGCCGATGCAGGTGCGGCCTTTGGTGGATTTTCCGAGGTCGCCGGGGTCGGGGAGGACCGCTTTGAGGAACTGGAGGGGGATGATTTCGACTCCGTTGTAAATGACGGGATCGATGCGAGTCATGCCGACGTTTCCGAGCACTTCGAGGTGTTTCAAGTAATTGGGCGAGAACGACATCCAGAATTGCGCGCGTTGGATGGTGGGGATGTGTTTTACGAGCGATTCGAGTTCCTCATGATACATGCGGTAAATCTCGTAAGTGCCGACATCCTGCGGACAGGTGAAGGGTTGGTGGAGGGACATCGGCGGGGTTTCGACGAAAGTGCCGTTTTCGAAATGGCGGCACTCGGCGGTGACCTCGCGGATGTTGATTTCCGGGTTGAAATTGGTGGCGAAGGCCTTGCCGTGGGTGCCGCCATTCACATCGATGATGTCGAGTGTGTGGATTTCATCGAAGTGGTGTTTGAGCGCCCAAGCGGTGTAAACATTGGTCACGCCGGGGTCGAATCCGGAGCCGAGCAAGGCGGAGAGGCCGGCTTTCTCGAAGCGGTCTTGGTAAGCCCATTGCCAGGAATATTCAAATTTCGCGACATCCTTCGGTTCGTAGTTGGCGGTGTCCAGGTAGTCGCATCCGGCGGCGAGGCAGGCCTCCATGAGGTGGAGGTCTTGGTAGGGCAGGGCGACGTTGATCAGGAGTTTCGCGCCGGTTTTGCGGATGAGGGCGGCGGTTTCCTCGGGGTTATCGGCATCCACCTGGGCGGTGGCGATGGTCCGGCCGGTGCGTTGTTTGACGGCTGCGGCGATGGCGTCGCACTTGGAAACAGTGCGTGAGGCGAGGGTGATTTCGCCGAAGACTTCGGGAACCATGGCGCATTTGTGGGCGACGACATTGCCGACTCCGCCGGCTCCGATGATAAGGACGTTGTTCATGATATTGGCAGGCACAAGGGGTGGGCGAAACGGGCCGGGCTGGCAAGGCGGAAGCGGGGCGGAAGCGGGACAATGCTGCGCGGAAATTTTCCCTAGGGTGACTCCATTAGGGAAAGTGAAGAGGTTTTTCACCGCCACCTCCTTCGCCAAGGCTACGGCAGGTCAAGAAGACGCCAAATAAGTGCGCCAAGCCAAATGCGAGATAGATTCTGTTTGTGAGGAATTGAAACTGATTTCAGAGGACCCATGTGGAGTTTCCATGGCGCTCTTGGCGTGTTGCCTGCGGCTATGCCGATTTCGGCTGCGCCATGTTTTTCCAAGCTCGCGAATACTCGCTCCGCGTTGGCGGTTCAAATTCTTCCCGTCAGTGCTGATCGGTCGCGCGAGAAATCTGACTAAAAGCCTGTCTTGATGAATCTGTCTTGATGAATCATGCGTAAATAGATGTTTGTGCGGCCGAACCGTCGCCGACAGGCCCGTTCGAATTAGCTTGAGGCGTGAGTGATATAGTGTAGAAAGTGTCAAGTATGACTGATCCAGCTGACATCCAAGCGTTCCCGCCCGAAGTGATCGAAAAAATTGGCGCATACGTTTATAGACTCATTGATCCTCGCAGCGGATTTACTTTTTATGTTGGAAAGGGTAAAGGGAATCGGGTTTTTGATCATGCTCGTGGTGAATTGACCAGCGGTAATAATAAAGCGCCGCTATCCGATGGTGACGAAATCAGCGATAAGATGAAACAGATCCGGGAAATCAACAATGCTGGGTTTAAAGTTGGGCACGTGATTCATCGTTATGGCATGGATGATGCAACGGCTTTCGAGGTTGAGGCGGCGCTAATTGATGCCTACCCGGGCTTGACCAATATCATGAACGGGGCGGGTTCCAATGATTTTGGAGCGACCCATGCCAAGGGAATCATTGTCCGCTACGCCGCTGAGCTAGCCGTTTTTCAGCACAAGGCGCTGCTTATCAGTGTTAATCGGAGTATTGCTGACGCTTCGATTTATGATGCTGTTCGCTGTGCTTGGAAGATCAGTGAAAAAAACGCCAAACAGGCGGAGGTAGTTCTCGCGACTGTACAAGGCATAATAAAAGGGGCTTTTGTAGCCGATCAATGGTTAGAGGCCACGGTCGCAAATTTCAGCAGATTGGAGCAAGATATTCTGGGTCGTTTTGGTTTTGTGGGGCGCGAGGCCGGTGCGTCGATCCAATCTCTCTATGTGGGCAAGCGCGTCCCTGAAGAGTTTCGTAGATCGGTGTGGAAAACTATGAATAGATCCCGCCCCAGACTTTCTTCAGACGGGCGATGGAGTCACCCCAGGGAGCCTGTTTGTAGATCCAGACCCGCACCCAGCGTATGAAACGCTGTGTCCGCTGAGTGGCTCTAGTG
>CAYRLT010000074.1:0-2324 GCA_964425095.1 uncultured Luteolibacter sp. | reverse complement strand
AAACTATTTACAGAACAACCATAGCCGTATTGCTTGCTTCGCCTTCGCCTGCCTTGTTTACGGCGATGATGCAGTATTCGAGTTCCTTTCCCTTGGGCTGTTCGACTAACGTGGCCTCTGAAATAACGGCAGTTGCGACATCTTCCCACGCACCTGCCAGGACGTTCCCTGCGCGTTACCCTGTAAGCGATTGGCGTACCGCCATCGACAGGGGCTTTCCCGTCTAACCCAACTTCCGCAGTTGGGAAGAAAATGATGGATTTTGAGAAATTTTTTCCTTACCGAATCAGCGACGGGGATAGCGCCGCGCGATTTTGATCGGCGGAGAGAATCGGTCAGGAGCCAAAAAGCCGTTGTAGTGTAAACCTGCCGGCTTGTGGGGGCATGGGACGGTTTTACAATGGGGGGCATGTATATTCGTCCGATCCATATCCGCAAGAACGGCAAGCGGCACGCGTACTGGGCGTTGGTGGAATCATATCGCAGCGGGCGGGGGCCGCGGCAGCGGATTGTTTCTTACCTGGGCCAGATGGATGAACGGGGGCGGCTGGGTGTTCAGCAGGCGGCGGCTCCCGGGGCGGGCAGTCAGCGGCGGTTGTTTGACGATGTGGCGCCGCGGTGGGTGGAGATTGATGCGCAGCGGATTCGCGTGGAGCGGTGCGTGGATTTTGGCGGGCCGTGGCTGGCGTTGGAGTTACTCAAGCGGCTGGGCTTTGAAGCGCTGCTGGAAAAACTGTTGTTGCCGGGTCGGGAAGAGATCGGTTGGCCGCTGATGGCGATGATTCTGGTGATCTGCCGCTTGTGCGACCCGTCGAGCGAACTGCATATTGCCGAGCATCTGTACGGCCATACGATTTTAAGCGATCTGCTGGGCGTGGCCGGGGAGAAGATCAACGAGGATCGGCTGTACCGGGCTTTGGATCAGTTGCTGCCGCACAAGGAGGCGTTAGAGAGGCATCTGAAAGACCATCTGGGACGGCTGTTCGCCCTGGAGTATGATCTTTTCTTTTACGATGTCACCAGCACCTATTTTGAGGGAATGGCCCACGGCAACGATCTGGCGCAGCGGGGCTACAGTCGGGACCATCGCGGCGATTGCAAGCAGGTGTGCATCGGTCTGGTGGTCTCGAAGTGCGGGATGCCGGTGGGCTATGAGATTTTCGCCGGTAACCGGCACGATGTCACAACCTTGCGGGAGATCATTGAGACGATGGAACGGCGCTACGGCCGGGCCGATCGCATCTGGGTGCTGGATCGCGGCATGGTCAGCGAAGAAAATATCGCCTGGCTGCGGGAAGGCGGCCGGCGCTATATTGTCGGGACGCCACGGGGGATGCTCAGGAAGTTTGAGACGCAGCTTCTCGCGGAAGACTGGCGCACGATTCGGGAAGGGCTGGAGGTGAAACGGTGTCCTTCACCCGTCGGCGCAGAGACGTTCATCCTGTGCCGCAGCGCGGACCGCCGGCAGAAGGAAAAAGCGATCCACGAACGCTTTGCGCAGCGGATTGAGGAGGGGTTGCGAAAGATCGAGGCCGGCTGCGCGGCTCGTCGGTCCGATCCGATCACCATCGCCAAACGGGTGGGCGGCCTGCTGGGCAAAAATAGCCGGGCGGCGGGACTGTTCGAGACGGACGTGGTCCAACGTCCCGACGGCGGGGCGAAACTCCTCTGGCACAAAAGACCGGCGTGGCGGAACTGGGCGGCGCTGAGCGAAGGGTGCTATCTGCTGCGCAGCAATATCACCGACTGGAGCGGCGCGGACCTGTGGAAGGCGTATATGCAGTTGACCGAGGCGGAGGCGGCGTTTCGGATTCACAAAAGCGATTTGAAAATCCGCCCCGTCTGGCATCAGAAGGCCGAACGGGTGCAGGCCCATATTCTGGTCTGCTTCCTGGCGTATGTGCTTTGGAAGACGTTGGGGCAGATGTGCCGCCGGGCCGGTCTGGGCGATGAACCGCGACGGGTCTTCGAGGAAATCGGTCGCATCAAGGCGGTCGATGTGGTGCTGCCGACGCGGTGCGGCCGCGAAATTCGCCGCCGGTGCATCAGCCGACCCACCGATCACCAAGCCATTTTACTGCAAAACCTGGGCCTGATTTTGCCGGCGAATCTGCCGCTGACCGACAAGAAAATAGAGGAAATGTAGTGTAAACTTTCCCCGTTTTTGACTCAAAAACGAGGATTTTGATACCCAACTGCGGAAGTTGGGCCAGCTTGTCAAACGTGTAATGCAATGCGTACGGCTCGGGCCAGGACCCGTCGGCATCGATGCAACTGGCCCACTCATGAAGAAGCGTATTGGCTTTGTCGCGACACCGGGCATC
>CAYRLT010000073.1:0-1961 GCA_964425095.1 uncultured Luteolibacter sp. | reverse complement strand
TTTTGCTCCAGAAAGTCCTGAATGTTTGCTGCGAGATCAGGATCGTCTTCCACCAGCAGGACGGGGAGTGGCGGCGCATCGTTCATCAGACGGCATCGTCCATAATTTCCTTCAGAATGCGAGCCCTCAGAAAGAGTAGCGCAACCCGAACAGGGCCGAATATCCGTCGTAATCCGCATCTACCCTTCCGCCACCGTTTTCCGCATCCAGTGTGGGGCTGCCGGAATAATGATAGCGAAGCTCCGCAAAGGCGGAAAAGCATGCGTTGATCGGATAGATGGCGCCCAAAATGATCTGTGAGGAGGGGACCCAGTGATCCGAGAACTCCTGCTCGACGCCGGCGACGTTCATATCGATGTCCACTTCCTGCATCGCTCCGAGACCAAGACCCACATAGGGGCTGATTTTGTTGAAAAAGCCTTCATTCGCATCATCACGACGGAAGGTATAAATGGCATTGAACATGAGGTTTGTGGAAGCGAAGTCGCCGTCGCTCACGCCGTCAAAAACGCCGCCGTTCATGGAGTCCACGCCATTGTTCCGATAGAACCACTCGAATTCGAGCGACGATGCCGGATATAGCTCCTTGCCGACCGCCAAACCGGAGAGAAAGCCCCCGTCGTATGAACCATCGCTGGTTTGTCCGGACTGTTTCACATCGCCGCTGGAGAGTCCTGAGAACCCGCCGAACACATCGAGATAAACACCATCCCAGAGCGTAGCTCCGCGCGCCGACGCGCCGCTGAAAAGCAGCGTTGTGACTGTGACAAGTAGCGCGGCAATCTGGCGAATGCTTTGATCGTAATTTTTCATTTTCATGGTAGTGATAAGTTTGTTCTCCGGGAACCATCCCAGATCGAATCACACACTGCCGCGGACTCTGTAAAATGACCGCAAAGCAAATGTTAAATCTGCGCAAAATGCAGCCGATCCCATCAGCCGGATGGCGGTGACTCGGAGATGGTGATGACGGCATGCTCCAAAGAGAGAACCCCCAAGAACCCCGCCCACCCCTGATTTCTTGGGCTTTTCTTACTATTTGTCTGGGAAATAGTAGAAGCTGTAGCGGCGCTCACCCGCCAAGATGATCCAACAACGCCTGCGCTGATCGAACGGATATTCCTGGCAGGCTTGCGATCTCTTCGGCGCTTGCACGGCGGATGCGTGCAACGCTGCCAAACTTTTTGAGCAGCCTTTGCTTTCTCGCGGCTGACATGCCCGGGCAATCGTCGAGCAAACTCTCGCGCATGCGCCGACGGTACAACAGTGCGTTGTAGTTGTTGGCAAAGCGGTGAGCCTCGTCGCGGATTCGCTGCAGCAATTTCAAGGCACCACGATCATGCGGCAAACGAATCGACTGGCTTTTGCCCGGAACAAAAATTTCCTCATGCTGTTTGGCCAATCCGATCACCGGCAGATCATGCAATCCCAAGGCGCGCAGCTCTTTCACCGCCATGCCCAGCTGACCTTTGCCGCCATCGACGATCACCAAATCCGGCAGCACGATTCGCGCCCGACCCTCGCGCGCTAAGCGCCGCAATGCCTCGACCGCATCCTCCTGTGAGTCGGCGATGTCCGGCGCCGCGCCGACATTTTCCAGCAGGACGCGCGAGTATCGCCGGCGGATGACTTCGGCCATCGACGCGAAATCATCCTGACCCTCAACGGTCTTGATGCGATAGCGCCGGTAGTTTTGGTTGTCGGGCCTGCCATCGGCGAAGCGCACCATCGACGCGACGATGTGGTTGGATGAAACATTCGAGATGTCGAAGCACTCCATCACGCGCGGTGGCCCTGCGAGGCCAAGCTCTTCGCCAAGCTCGGCGAGATCTTCGAGCGGCTTCACCGTGCTCGGCAGTCCGCGCCCGCGGCTGAACTGGCGCGTCGGCGTGAGCGTTTTTTCCAAGTTTTGCAAAATGTCGCGCAGTGTTGCGGCGCGTTCGAAATCCAACGCTTCGGCG
>CAYRLT010000072.1:0-4904 GCA_964425095.1 uncultured Luteolibacter sp. | reverse complement strand
TCATTCTGGCCGGCCTGAGTGAAGGCGGCGGCTCCCAGCGCAGCGGTGGCGAGAATCGATCCTACATAGGATTCGTAAAGGTCGGCACCCATTCCAGCCACGTCACCCACGTTGTCACCCACGTTGTCGGCAATGGTTGCCGGGTTACGCGGATCATCCTCCGGAATACCAGCCTCCACCTTGCCGACGAGGTCGGCACCGACGTCCGCCGCCTTGGTGAAGATCCCTCCACCCACCCGGGCAAAGAGCGCTTGCAACGAAGCACCCATACCGAAGGTCAACATGGTGGTCGTGATCACCATCAACCGTTGAGCCTCAGACGCCGCCGTCACGAACTTGTTCAATACAATGAACCAAATTGAAATATCCAACAGCGCGAGACCAACCACCACCAAGCCCATCACCGCACCACTGCGGAAGGCGAGTCGAAGGCCGGCGTCCAGCGATTGATGTGCGGCATGAGCGACCCGCGCGGAGGCATAAGTCGCGGTTTTCATGCCAAAAAAACCGGCAAGTCCGGAAAACAGACCGCCGGTAAGGAAGGCGAAGGGCACCCATTTGTTTTGCAGATGAAGACCGTAAGCCAACCACACGAAGACCAACGTCATGATGGCGAAAACAATCGCCACCACTTTATACTGTTGTTTCAAATACGCCATCGCGCCCTCGCGCACGTGCTGCGCGATTTCTCTCATGAGAGGTGTGCCTTCATCGCAGGCGACCATACGTTGGAAAAACCAGTAAGCAAAGCCCAAGGCGAGAAGCGAAGCGGCTGGTATCAGCCAGAAAAGATTTGATTGCATTAGAAAATTTGTTGATAGATAAAAGTTGAATTAAAAACCGGTAGTCCGCAGCGCGGAACGCCACCATGAGTAATGAGTGGTCTCCAACTCGCTGCGCGACGGCATCGGGAAGAAACGGAACGCCCCCCCTTGGCCAGCCACGAAAAACCCACGATGAATCGTCCGGAAAAGCACGTCCTGCTCAAGGTGACGAACCACCAACTTGGTGGATTTGCCGCTTTTCGCACGTAATTCCCTGAGACAATCGCGCAAATGCTCCAAATTGCCGTAGGGTAGGTTTTCCACTCCATTTGCCTCGGGATCGTCGCCTAAACGCTCCAATATCAACTCGGCGAAAACCAATGCCGGCAACGAGACCGCACGACTCATATCCGTGATGGTGGTCGCGAATTCTTTGGGCTCAAGCTCACTCACAACGCGTGGTGTCACCGGACAAAATTCTTGATAGAGATGAAACCTCGGACCCGGCAACGGCTGATACTCCGCTGGCTGCAGAGTGAGCACATGGCCGTCATTCGAAGTCAAATGAAGCGATTCAATAGCATCAAGCGGCGTTTGCTCAAGCACGCGGTGGATACTCAAATAGGCGGAACGGCGGATGCGACCATCACGAAGCTCCGCTACATCCTTGTAGGCATCGAGCTTTTCCTTGGCGTAAGCCTCGGAGAGTTTAAAAAAGATCGCCTGGCCTTGTGAGCGCTTTTTCGAGCCAAGCGCCAAATAAGCGCCATACTCTTCAGGCGGGAGATGCGAAGCGATTAAAGCTTCCGGCATAAGGGATAAATACAGATAAATCGTCATAGTGACTCCAGTTTCAAGTTTCGGATTACGCGGACATTCGGTCTGCGTTTGACGAGAACTTAATGCCCCACGGACATGTGATGCTCCGCGCTGGTTTTCAAAAGCTCAGCGGCGATTGAGAGGAACTCTGGTTGTCAAGCCACCTACGATGATCCTATTGCCAACCAAATAAGTGTAGCCGTTTCTCCTCAGACACCATTCTCCTGATTTCCTGTTATCCCAATGCCGACACCTTGAGCGATGGCACTTCCGCCGCCCTCACTTGGACTCTGGCTGCGGCACTGCTGGCTTTTCCGCGACTTTCACGAAGGCCACGGCGTCGGCGATGACCTTGCCGTCGGTTCCCGCTGTGGATAATGTCACCGTGTTGGTTTGCCCTGCGATGAAGCGGTAGGTCCCCACCGGAAGCGCAAAGCCGAAATTGGATCCCTTTTTCATGTTCCAGATCAACTTGGCCGTCCCGTCGGCGTGGGTGATGGAAACCGGAACGTTCGAGGCCCGGTCGGCACCGGGTTTGTAGAGCAGTGAAATCTGATAGTTACCATCCTCGACGATCGGAAGTTTGAAGATCGCCTGCGAGGGGTCTGCGGCGCTACCGGTAAGGAACTTGAACTCAAAGAGCTTGACCATGCCGATGGCTGTCTCCTTTTGCCAAGTGCCGGTTAGGGTGAAATGGGCGGTGTCAGCGTGGGAGACGATACTGCCGGTGAGCTGGTTGGTTTCCAAATGGATCCCATGGGTCGCCGTGCCGTCCGGGCCGATTTCCTTCGCAAACGGCGGGGTGATCACCGTCTCTGAAGATTGATTGCCGGATTGGGTGACATTCCGGTTGCCACCGAAGATGACCTTCACGGGTCCACCCACGGTGTTGTAGATCCAGTTGTCATTGACGATGGTGTTGCTGGTGTCCCAGTCGAGAAAGACTCCGTTGGCGAGTTTCCGTTCCGGCGTGCCGCTGGGTTTGCGATTGTAGCCCCAGGCATCGTAGAGCCAGTTGTTGAGGATGTGGTTGGGCGCGTTGAGGGTGTTCATCGTCGCGAAGTGGATGCATCCGCCGTCAAGGGTGCTCTGCATGGCGTTGTGGATGTGATTATATTCAATCACGTTGCCGCCCTGGTTGCGGAAAGCGAAAACACCGTTGCGTGAAAGGTCGTTGAAATGGTTGTGAGCGATGTAGTTGCCCGGTGCCATCGACATGCTGAACGGCCGTGAGTCGAGGTGCACCCCGCCACCGTAGTAGCGGATTTTCCCGCAATGCTCGACGGTGTTGCAGGTGATCTCGTTGAGGATCGGAGCTACCTTGGCGGCCGCCTCGCCGGGCGTGTATATCTTGGTGTCGTCCATGTAGGACAACCGCGATCCCGTTAGAAGAACGCCGCCACCGCCGGAATAGCGCACCGTATTGTGATCAAACCCATTGCGCTGGCTGTCGAGGTGGAGCCACAGCGCGTAGCCGCCGATGTTCTCGAATTCACAGTTTTTCACCGAGCTGTTGCTGGTGTTCTCGAATATCACAGCGGCATCAGTGTGGACCCGCGCCTCGATGTGGCCGAGCGTGAAGGAGGTGTGTTGGAAGCCGAGCCCTTCGAAACGCACGTGCTTGACATGACTCCCGGCGTTGACGTCACCCTTCGCGTTGACGATGCGATCGAGGAATGGCGCAACGATTTCTAAAGTGTTCGGATCTACCCCGGGCTCGGGCATGTAGGAGAGCCGGCCGGTTTTGACATCAAGGAACCATTCTCCGGCTTCATCGAGTTCTTCCCTTACCCCTTCGATCCAGAACCAACTACCGCTGTCGATGTTGCGGTGCCGCTCGCTGTCGGTGAGGTCAATCCGTCCTGTATCAGGATGAATGCCGCTAACGGTGTTCCACTGATTGAAGAACCTCGAATGGGGGACGATGTTGATCTGTGAGTCGGCGGCATGGCCCCAGCACTCCTTGATCTGTTTTGAAGCGATCATCACATGGTCCATGCCCCCGCCCGTCGCGTAAAGAAACGGGTTGGCCTCACTCACATTCGGGAAACGCGCCCTAGTCGCCCGGCGGCCATTCACGAACAATTGGCGAAAATTCCATTCGTTCGCGCCCAGACCGATCCCGGCCAGATCGATGCGCCAGATGCCATCCTCGCCCTTGGTCCATGTTCCGGTGATTGGCCGACCACCACTCAGCACCGCCTTCGCTTCAGTTGCCGCTTTCCAAGTGATAGGAAATTTCGCGGTTCCGGAATCCTCCGGACGTAATTCCAGCGGCGCGTTCATGCGATGGATGCCTTCCGCAAAAATGACCTCCACCGGTTCGCTGAGTCCCTTGGCAATGATCCGCCGCACCTGCACCTGCGCCGCGTGCGGCGTTGCCAACGGACTCGCAGATGTTCCCGGATGCGCATCATCGCCCCGTGGCGCCGGAGCCACGTGAATCTCCACCGCAGCCGACAGGGAAACCCATACTAACAGACTCAATCCGGTCGCCCACGCAACGACTTGTGATTTCATTCCGGGCTTTGAAAGGGATGGTGACATGATTTGTGATGGGATTCGAAAAGGCGACTGCCGGAAAAAGCACCGACCGCAATCACGCATGTCAAAAGATCGCCAGTTTGGCGATCAGTAATATCGAAAATGCCAAGCGGGATCCCTTGAAAGAGATGTTTTCCGAAGAAAAGGCCAAGACCCGCGCTACCACGCTCGGCGAAGGTGTCACGTTCGATAAAATTGAAATGGTCAACGCGGACGGCACCAAAGGTGCCCGCACGACCTATCGCTTCAAGGACATCAATACACTCAAGATCGCCACCGACGATGGCATGAAAAACATGTCGCCCGCCGGAAGAGAAGCCGCTCCCGTCGGTCAAAAATCCGTGCCGATCGTGTTTTCCTATGCCGCCGAAAAACTCAATATCAAGATGCCCGACGCCAAACCCGCCGCAGCACCGAAAGCTCCTGCCGCGGGAGAATTTGGCATGCCCGACATGAACAGCCCCGAAGCTCAAGCGATGATGAAACAGATGTTCACCGACATGAAAATGAGCCTCAAGGGAGTCAAAATGGAAACCCTGAAGGAAGTCACGATCACGGTGAAGTGATCGAATGAAATCAGTATCAGCAATCCGGACTGTGGCCCTTTGACACTATCGTCAACTGCTTGCTTTTGGATTGGTCGGGGTTTGCTATCATCAAACCCTAACACGCAAATCCCGCATACTCCACAACTGACCCTTCGCACCACTGCCGCTACCCCGCATCGTCCTCGCTCCATCCTTGCGCTTCGGGCCGAAGCGCTCCCGCGCATTCGCA
>CAYRLT010000071.1:0-1533 GCA_964425095.1 uncultured Luteolibacter sp. | reverse complement strand
TGGCGATGTTCGGCGGCAACTCGAATTGGCGTGGCCCAGTCTGGATGCCGATGAATTATCTCGTCATTGAGGCACTCCAAAAATTCGGTTTTTACTTCGGCGACACATTCAAAGTGGAGTTTCCGACCGGCAGCGGAGTCCAGATGAACCTCTGGGAGGTTTCCTTGGAGCTCGAAAAACGCCTCGTCGGCATATTCACCCGCGACAAAGATGGCCGCCGTCCCTTCAACGGCCAAGTCGATTTCTTCCAAAACGATCCCCACTGGCGCGACCTGCTGCTCTTCAATGAATACTTCAACGGCGACAACGGCGCAGGCGTGGGCGCCAGCCACCAAACCGGCTGGACCGCCCTCGTGGCCAAAATGTGCCGCCAGCTCCACACCTTCCAAAAAAGCATCTGATCCGGGGCGCCGTCTCGCATATCACAGCTCGACCCGTCTCAAAAAACCTCTGTGTTCTCTGTGAACTCTGTGGTCAATCCTTAGCAGGAAACCCCCGCATCAAACCCCGTTCTACACCGCGGCCCGTTCGCGGTTCAGCCACACGCGGGCGACTCCCTTCATACGGGTGAGGATGTAATACACCGTCTGGCTGCGCTGGCGGACGAGTTCCGCGCCCACGATTTTCGGCACGAAGTCCGCCGGGACCTCGATGATTTCCTCTGGAGTTAGACCATCGAGCCCCTTGCAGAGAATCGCCGTCATGGCCTTCGTGAGCGTCTGCACCTGCGGGCCAAGCGTAATGCGAAAGGCGCAGTTGCGCTCTGGCGTGACTTTTAAAAACACGCCGACCGTGTCGGTGCATTCCTCGTCCTTGCGGATGTCTTCCAGATCGAAGGTCTCCCCGTCGCGCGGCCCTTGTTTCATGGCGGCGGCGGCATACGAGATGAGTGACTCGCGCTTTTCGGCATCCGGCAAGGACTCGAAGAGCGCGATGATTTGATTGAGTTTACCGGGATACACAGCGTTCCCTAGCCTCTCTCGATCGGAGCCCCCACGCGGTTGCCCCACTCAGTCCAAGATCCATCGTAGTTGCGGACATTTTTGTAGCCGAGGAGGTAGGTGAGCACGAACCAAGTGTGGCTCGAACGCTCGCCGATACGGCAGTAGGCCACGACATCCTGCCCCGGCTGGAGCCCTGCCTCGTCCTCGTAAATCTGGCGGAGTTCGTTGATGCTTTTGAAAGTCGAGTCGTCCTTCACGGCCATCTTCCAAGGCACACTGGCCGCACCGGGGATGTGACCGCCGCGCAGAACGCCTTCCTGGGGATACTCCGGCATGTGGGTGACCTCGCCGCGAAATTCCGCCGGCGACCGCACATCGATGAGCGCCATGCCAGCACGGCTCTGAGCGAGAGCCTGATCATAAAACGCGCGGATCTCCGCATCGCAGCGGGTTTCGAGTGGCGTGTAGTGTCCATGCGCAAAATGCGGCACGGCACGCGTGAGATGCCGCCCCTCGGCGACCCACTTGTCGCGCCCGCCGTCCATGATTTTCACCTTCGTGTGTCCAAACAACCGGAAGACCCAAAGCG
>CAYRLT010000070.1:0-17836 GCA_964425095.1 uncultured Luteolibacter sp. | reverse complement strand
TGTCGCGGCAGGAATCATACACGCCGCCCCTCAATCCAACCGACATTCACCCGATCAGTTGGATCCCCAAACGGCGTACGAACCGCATGCGCCTCCACTCCCTCCAATCCTTCCATTTCATTAAGTCCACTTCCGCCGACCACTCCAATCGCCGCTTCCCCTGAGTTTTTCGAAGTCATGCGGCTCCGCATAAACCATTCCGCAACGCCCGACAAGGCCTTCAACACCCCGCGGATGACCTAAATCAACAATCGCCCCTTGACCCCGGCTCGCTTGCCCACTACCTAGTCCGCCGTATGGGATTTGACACACTTGGGCTCTCCGCAGCCGTTCTGGAAGCCATTGAGGAATCCGGTTACACCACGCCAACGCCAATCCAGGCTCAGGCGATTCCGATTATTCTCGAAGGAAAGGACGTCATCGGCGCCTCCCAGACAGGCACCGGGAAAACCGCAGCCTTCGCTCTGCCGACCCTCTCGAAGATCACCAAAATGGGAAAACCCCAGATCCTCGTCCTCGAACCCACACGCGAACTCGCCCACCAAGTCGCCGAACAATTCGAAAAATACGGCAAACACACCGGCATGAAAGTCGCCCTGCTCTACGGCGGCGTCGGCCTCGGCACCCAAACCGAACAACTCGCCGCAGGCGCTGACATCGTCGTCGCCACCCCGGGTCGACTCGTCGACCATTTCTACCGCACCTCCATGCGCTTCGGCGAAATCAAGGTGCTCATCCTCGACGAAGTGGACCGCATGCTCGACATGGGTTTCCTCCCGCAAGTTCGGAAAATCGTCAATCTCTGCCCCTGGGACGACCGCCAAACGTTGTTCTTTTCCGCCACCATGCCGCCGGCCATCCAGACCTTCGCGCAATGGTGCCTCACCGATCCCGTCAGCATCGAAATCGCCCGCTCCTCCATCCCGACCACCGTCACGCACGCGTTTTATCCGGTCGCCATGGACCAACGCGATGAACTCCTGCTCGAGTTGCTCAAACAAACCGACTACCACTCGGTGATGATTTTCACCCGCACCCGCAAGGAAGCGGACCAACTCACCTCACTCATCAAGTCCACCGGCCAGCAGAAAGTCGCCGCCATGCACTCGGACATCAACCAAGTGGACCGCATGAAAGCCCTCGCTGGCTTCAAATCCGGTGACTACGAAATCCTCGTCGCCACCGACGTCGCCGCACGCGGCATCGATATTTCCGGCGTCTCCCACGTCATCAACTACCGCGTCCCCGAAAACGCCGAAGACTACGTCCACCGCATCGGCCGCACCGGCCGTGCCGAGGCCGAAGGCGATGCCTTCACGATCCTCACCGCCGACGAACTCGACTACGCGAAATCCGTTGAAATTTTCATCGATCAGAAAATCCCGCGCCGCAAACTCGAGGATTTCGAATACATCTACACCGCCCTACTCGACGAAACACCCATCAAACCCGTGCGCAAAAAGAAAATGGGCGGCGGCAAAAAGCGTCGTTGATTCTTCAACTGGAGCGCGGAGTTCATTCCGCGCAAATCCAGCCAGAACCAAGCAAACGCGCGTTTCTTCAACTGGAGCGCGGAATTCATTCCGCGCGAATTTAATCAGAACCAAGCAAACGCCCGTTTCTTCAACTGGAGCGCGGAATTCATTCCGCGCGAATTCAATCAGAACCAAGCAACGCTCTTTTCTCCACCATGTTTGAAAGCAAAGTTGACTCGACTCCATCCAGAATTACCTCATCCTTTCAACATGACGGAAACGGCCGATGTTAGTGAATTACGTGACAACGCCCAAGCACTCATGCAGCGGGTTTCACGTGGGGAGGAGATCGCACTTACACTGGACGGCAAGCCCTTCGTAAGGTTGGTTCCGGAGCCTCCTCAAAAGGCTGAATCAGATCACTCGACAAAAGCACCGAGCGGCAACCTCTCGATGTGACGACAAGAGTGTCGTCACTCCTTACTTAAACCCATGCGCGTCCTCTCCATCGATCCCGCAGTCCGCAACACCGGTTACGCCGTGCTGGAAGGCGATCCGCGCAAACCGACCGTGCTCGCCTTCGACGTGATTTCAATCCCGTCGAAAATCCCGCAATCGGCCGCACTCTCGGCCATCCGCACGCATCTGGTCAACGTCATCCAAAAATTCCAACCCGACGAAGTCGCCGTGGAAGGCATCATCTACGTGCAATCCCACCAAACCGCCATCTCGATGGGGGCCGCCCGCGCCGCCGCCCTCATCGCCGCCGCCGATCACGGCCTGCCGGTTTACGAATACTCACCGAAAAAAGTCAAAATGGCCGTCGTCGGCAATGGCAATGCCGACAAATCGCAAGTCGCATTCATGGTCCGCGCTCTGCTCGGACTATCAGAAACCCCGCCGCCGGATGCCGCCGACGCCCTCGCCATCGCCATGGCACACCTCCAATCCTCAGACCCCCTCAAAGCCAAAATCCTTGAAAGAAGGATGGTATAAGCACGAAATCTTAAGCACGAAATTCGAAACAAAGAATGCAAGCCAATCAACATCCATGGAAATTAAAGTCCACGACGTCTGGAAATTCTTTTCCGCGAAATCTTCCGTTTCAAATTTAGTGCTTAAGATTTCATGCTTCAATTGATCCATCTCCCGGAACCCATCACCTACGAGGAAGGACTCCAGCTGCAACAACAGCACGTGGACGCCATTCTCGATGGCACCGGCGGCGATACGATATTGTTGTTAGAGCATCACCCCGTTTACACCATCGGCCGCCTCCGCGATCAATCCTCCCTACGGGATTCATCCACCCTCCCCTTCCCCGTTCACGAAACCAACCGCGGCGGCCAAGCCACTTACCACGGCCCCGGCCAACTCGTCGGCTACCCGATTCTCGACCTCAACCCGCGCGGACGCGATCTTCACAAACACCTGAGAACCCTCGAAGATGTCCTCATCCGCGCTTGCGCCAACTTCGGTGTCAATGCCGGCCGCCGCGAAAGTATGACCGGCGTCTGGGTGGAAAACCGCAAACTCGCATCCATCGGCGTAGGTGTTAGAAAATGGATCAGCATGCACGGCTTCGCCATCAATATCACCGACGAAAGCCTGCCGCCGTTTTTCGCCATCACTCCATGTGGTCTTGATGGCGTGCGCATGACCAGCCTCGCCGCCGAAGCCGGACGTCCGATCACCGTTGCCGAAGCCGCATCGGTGATAGAACAGGAACTGCGCCAACTCCTTTCCCGCCGCTCGGCAAGTGCGCCTTAGCGGAGCACCGCAACATCACTCGCCATGCGCCCGCTCAACTTCCGAAATCCTTGGCCTCACGACGAGCATGGCATCCTCGATGTTCTACGATGGAAACTAGGCCTGCTTCCACATGAGCCTCCGCAACTGCCGGACGCCCCGAATTCCCCTGCGGCAAGAATCCCTCTGGATCTCAAGGAAATCGCCCGAACGCCAACCCATGGCTGGCGCGTCGTTTGGCTGGGGCATGCCTCATTTCTTTTTCAAGGCGCAGGCGTATCGCTGTTAATTGACCCAGTTTTCTCCTCGCACTGCGCCCCGGTCAAGCTGCCATCCATGCGCCGCCTATCCGCACTTCCCTGCACCCTGGATGATCTCCCGCCAATCGATGCGATACTGCTCACCCACTCGCACTACGATCATTTGGACCTACCCACCCTCCGCCAACTGGGAAAACACCTACCTCTCTTTGTCCCGGAAGGTCATGCGACATGGCTGAAACGCGCGGGCTTCACACATGTCACGGAAGTCCCATGGTTCGGCAATATCCAGATCACTCCCGAGGTAAAACTCACCGCCACGCCCGCCCAACATTTCACCGCCCGCAGCCTGTGGGATCGCAACCAAGGCCACTGGTGCGGATGGCTGATCGAAGGAGCCGACTGCTCGCTGTGGCACGCCGGAGACAGCGGCTATTGCGAGACCTTCCGTGAGATCGGCGAACGCTTCGGACCCATCGATTTCGGCATGATCCCGATCGGTGCCTATCAACCGCGCCGCATCCTGAGCTCGATGCACATGAACCCGGAAGAAGCCGCGCGCGTCTTTCTCGAAACCCGCTGCCGCCGCGCCGTCGCCATGCATTGGGGGACTTTCCACCTGACCGATGAACCCCTCGGCGAGCCGCCCCTTCTCCTCACCGCAGCACTGGAAAAACACGGGATTCCCCCGGAAAAATTCGCCATCGGAGCGATCGGCCAATCATGGCACGTCACTCCCTCGTCCTGAAATTCGGCTCCCCACGAAGACGCAGAACTTCGGCGGTCAGCGCGTTGATTTGTGCATCGGTCAGCACCTCGTGACCCGGCATATCCGTGCCAATGGCTCCATACTTGATCACCCGCGCGATGCTTACCGCATGGTCCGCGCCGGGTGCCGTCCACAAGAATGGACCCGTCACCAAATTCGCAGGAGGTCTCGTAAAATTCTCGGCCATGGCACCACCGCCGCGCCCATCCGCGCCGTGACAAGCCGCACAGTTGTTAGCATAAAGCGCCTTACCATCCGCCGTCCCCGCATTAGGCGCCGGCACCCAAACCGCCGCTTGCGCCATCAATTCCGCCGTGGTCGCCACACCGGACTCTTTGAGATATCTCACCAAATCCGCGCCCCGACCATCCTCAAAAAGATGCTCATAATTCGGCATCGAACTATCTGCCACGAACCCGCGCGGATTGATAAAATGCGCCTTCAACCATGCCTCCGATCGCCTCGCTCCCACGTTGCTCAAATCCGGTCCCTGCCGCCGGTTTCCAATGATCACCGGCTCACCCTTCATCACCTCCTCCACCTTCGGTGCCGGCCCCCAGATTTCCTCATCGGCAGATCCCGGGCGCACGTATCGCGAATGACAATGAATGCAACCTTCCGAAACATAAACCTTCCGACCACGCTCAGCTGCTGAACCAACAACCGTGCTGGTTTCCCTCCCTTTCGAAATCCCACCCATCCAACCGATCAACACCACTCCCGCCACGGACAAAGCAATCCGCCAGTTTCCTCGATTGGATAAAATCATAACAGCACCCACCACCGCACCCGCTCCAGCCACAAACACCGGCGGCACGCGCTCCATCGATTCCGCCATCCCGATGCCGTTGGCGGAGCCAAACCAACCGGCAATCGCAAACAACCACGCCGCTCGCCAAGCCGCCACACGCATACCGACAGCCCCACTATACCAGCCCGGCCAAGCCACCAGTGCCGCCGAATACAGCGAAACTCCCGCCGGATAGAACCAGCCGGAGATTCCTCGCGTGGACTCGGCATTCACCGTGAGAGCTGCGATCGCCAACAAAAGCCATGCGGTCCCGGGCAATGATCGCGCCCCGCCCCGCACCAGCCAGACACCCGCCCCACACGCCAACACCAGATGCACCGCCGCATTGCGCCAAAGCAAGGTTTCTCCCCAGGTCCCCGACTTCAAATCTCCGGAATGCTGGATGATGAAAAATGCCGCGGAATCCATCCACACCAGCGCCGTAAACATGGCCAGCACACCCCACCACGGAAAGACCTTCTCGCCACCCGTTTGCTCACGCCACTCCGCCTTCGATGGCATTGCGATCACCCCTACCAACGCAAACCCAGCTGAGATCCACGCCTGACCGGATGGCGATTGCAGAAACACCGCTGGCACATTGCACATGGCATATCCCAAGCCCGTCCCCAATCCCACCCACGCTACCCCGCACCACGCGGGCAACAGCGCGGATAGGCACACCGTCGCCACGCCGAGCGTCGCTCCCGTCATCAAAGCGATTCCAGCAAAACCAAACACGTTAGAAACCAACGGAGCCACGACCGCCACCAACCCCGCCACTCCCAGCGCGATTCTCGCAACTCGCGGAGACACACCACGCCAAGCTGTTAAAAATCCACCGGCGATTCCCGCTACCGCCATACCACCTAGCAACATCTTCTCCGCATCGACTCCCAAACCCGCACCTCTCAACAACTCAACGAAAGAAAACTGCGCGAAGATCAGGAAAAATCCATACACCGCCGCTACCACAAGCGTCGCACGCATCGCAAGCCAATTCACGGCAACACCTCCCTCCACCAGTCCTTCCGGAGAATCACGATTTGCACCACCGCCACCACACCATCGGATAGAGCAACCACCGCCCAAACGCTCTCCAGAGCACCTCTGCTGATTGAAACAACCAGAAAAACCGCCACCAACATCCGCACCAATGCCGTGAATGCCCAAACCGCCTCACCCCGCCCACGACAATTTCCCAGCGCGATCCCATAACTCAAACCGACGCCCATCACGAAAACCCCAATCCAACTCAAAAATACCAGCGCATCCGGTGATGGCAATGCGATCCCCAGCAAACGAAGCACGAACCCCGGCGCAATGATCAATAACAATCCGGTCAACGCGTCCATCGATCCCACTGCGAAACTCCAGAATTTAAGAAAATTTATTTTAGTCATAGCGTCCTCCATTTCATCCACCAACTCACAGAAACCCCGAACATCATGAGACCGCACAAGCTGCGAATCCAAAGTCCCAACTCCCGCCACGCCGGTTGCTCCAGCATCCACGCCGGACCTCCACCCTCACGCCATCCCATCGAGGCAAGCGTCACAATCATCGCCAACGTCGCAACATGCCAAATACCCACCGACAAGCCGCTGCCTATCCGTTTTCCCGTGATAAGCACCAGCAACAACGCGCAAAACGATGTGGTGAATCCCGCCATCGCCAAATGCGAATGCGCCACCAATCCCTGCGTGAACTTCAATCGGTCCAGAACCCCGGCTTGATACATCAACAAACCGCTCACCACCAGCACACCCCACCACCCAAACATCGCACCACGCCAAAACCGGGAACCGTCAGGCCACTCAAACCCGGCCCAGTCCCGCGGTAGCCACCACACCCACGGCAAAAGAAACAACATCGAGATGATCTGATGAACCTCAAAGTGCGTCCCACCCATCGCCTCGGTCACCCCGAACACCAACCAGGAAACCCCGAAAAACACCCAAATCCATACGCTTTTACGCCCCGGACGAGCAAGCGCCGTCACCCTCGGCAATATCAACATCAAACCCACCACCAAAAGCGACGATCCTAACAAACTTGAACCGGTCGGCCCACCGGTTGTTCGGTCCACCGGCGGATACACGGCAGGCGATGCGGCGAACACCAATGATATCGGCACCAACGCCAAGCCGCACAATCCCGCAAAAGTCGCGGCCCTCCTCAGCTTCGTCCAACCTCCGGAATGTTCCCGCCATGAAGCCGCCAACACACACCACAACAATCCCTGTGCGGCGATGAACGCCCACAAGGCTCCACCCTTCCAATCCAGAAAAATCTTACCCGACGTCACCGCCCCCAGCCATTGGAATACTCCCAGCGCCAGCGCCGCCGTCCACGCCCAAACTGCGGCAGACGCCCATGCCCGAGCCTTGCCAGAGTCCACCTGATAGATCGAAAACAACCACGCCACCAAGGGCAGCGACGTCCAGCCATAGAGCTGCGAATTCAAATGCACCGGCACCCAGCGCCCATAAGTCCATGACCCGAGTTGAAGTTCTGGAAACAATAACAAAGTGGATAGATAAAGACCCACCAGATTCCCAAACACCAACCAACCCAGCGCGTGCCGCAACGCCGTGGATAAACCCGGGGGATCTGGCATGAAGGGGCGTTCAGGCATGTGCAATCAGCCTAAGATCGAACTGGATGGTGTCAATCGCACGGAATCAAACAATCCACCACACCGCCCCCCTTCATGCGGATGATTCGCATGAATCCTGCAGCCGCTACCACTAGGAAACCGCTAACCTGCCACATTTTGCCTGACGGGACCGAATTTCCAGCTATCAATCCCAAGCGTCGCTCAGCAATCCCTACTGATTGATCATCCCCGAACCCCAAATGCACGCCATCCGCCACCTCGCGCTCGCCGTCATCGCAGCATCAACCCTATGCGCCGCGGCACCTCCCAACATCATCTTCATCCTCAGCGACGACTTGGCACAGGGCGACATTGGAGCTTATGGCCAGAAAATCATCCAAACACCCCGACTCGACCGCATAGCCGCTGAAGGCACTCGTTTCAACCAAGCCTACTGTGGCACCACCGTTTGCGCCCCAAGCCGCGCCTCCCTGATCACCGGACTCCATTCCGGCCACTGCCCGATCCGCGGCAACTGGGAAATCAAGGCCGAAGGCCAGAAACCCCTTCCCGCCGAAACCGTCACCGTGGCGGAAATCCTCAAGTCTGCCGGCTACGCCACCGGCGTCACAGGCAAATGGGGCATGGGGTTCTTCGATACCACCGGCAGTCCACTCAAACAAGGGTTCGACCGCTTTTATGGCTACAATTGCCAACGCCACGCGCACTCCTACTTCCCTCCCTACCTCTGGGATAACGACCAGTGGATCGAACTGCCCGGCAACAAAGTCGGCCCCCAATCCACCGGCAAAAAAACCTACGCCCAGAATCTCATCCAAAAGGAAACACTCGACTTCATCCGCACTAACAAATCAAAACCATTTTTCCTCTACTACGCCGTCACCCTGCCCCACGGCACCCACGAGATTGACGACCTCGGCATCTATACCGACAAGCCATGGAGCCTGGAGGAAAAATCCTACGCCGCCCAAGTCACACGTCTCGATTCCGATGTCGGAGCGGTGATCGATTTACTCAAGGAGCTCGGCATCGACGACAACACCATCATCATCCTTGCCGGCGACAACGGTTCCTCGTTTTCCCCGGAGTCCGGTATCGGCAAGCGTTTCAATCAGGCCGCCAATGGGCTTCGCGGATTCAAACGCGGACTCTATGAAGGCGCACTCCGCCAAGCCAGCATCGCCCGCTGGCCCGGCAAAGTTCCCGCCGGCCGCGTTTCGGACGAACCGTGGGCATTCTGGGATTTCCTTCCCACCGCCGCCGAACTCGCCGGAGCCCCGATCCCTGCCGAATGCAAAACCGACGGCCTCTCGCTCGTCTCTCATCTCAAAGGCGGTCCCGCTCCAAAACGTGAATCGTTCTATTGGGAACTTCACGAAGGAAAACCCATCCAAGCTATCCGCTTCGGCGATTGGAAGGCTGTAAAAAACGGTCCGCAGGCACCGATCGAACTCTACGACCTCTCCAAAGACTCCGGCGAAGCCACCAACATCGCGGAAAATCATCCCGAGTTGGTGGAAAAGGCAGATGCGCTGATGAAACAAAATCACAGCCCATCACCCGACTGGCCGCTCACCGGTCCGTCGGCCCAGCGCCTGGCCGACCGTCAGGATAAGGCCAAGAAAACACCGCGCTGAGATACTTTTGTCCCACGACATGGCGTGAAGAATTGGACTCGGCCATTGACAGCATCGCCTTATTTCCAGAGCGGTGCCACTATGATCCATCTGGAATACGCCGTTCGAACCTCGTGAAATTTCCCTATCATATCCTATTTCAACAGCATTTGGATTGCGTTCAAATCATCGTCATCCGTCACCATCACCGGATTCCGACCTATGGCCTCGGCCGACAATGAATCGCCGCACTTTAGAATCGAAAGATGCGGCTGAGACGCATTTCATCAAACCGTATTTCTTGTCAGTGCAGCGAACCAATGAGAAATAGCAAGACCGTCAGATCTCATTAAAACTCACCTTCGATCCTGCCGTCGCGCATGCGCACGGTGCGATCGCAACGACCGGCGAGTTCCGGGTCATGCGTGGCCAGCACCAGCGTGCGGCCGCGCGAGCGGACCAAATCCAATAACAAATCGAAGATCTTCTCGCGGTTGCTCTCGTCCAGGGCGCCGGTCGGTTCGTCGCAGAGTAGGATTTCCGGATCATTCATCAATGAACGGACCAATGCTCCGCGCTGGCGTTCGCCGCCGGAAAGCTCACGCACCCGCTGACCTAACCGATTAGCCACGCCGGTGGCCTCCGCAAGCGCGCGCAAGCGCGCCAGGCCCTCCGATCGTTTTCCACCCGCCGCGATGATGGGCACCATGCAGTTTTCAGCGAGTGTGAGATCCGGCATCAGGTGATGCATTTGAAAAACATAACCAATGCGATGACGCAGCAGCTCAATACGCGTCCGCTCATCCACCACATCACGTCCAGCCACACGAACCAAGCCGCGGTCCACTTCCTCCAGACCGGAAATCACGTTGAGCAAGGTGGACTTGCCACAACCGGATGTGCCACACAGCGCGACGATGCCACCTTTCTCGACACGCAGTGTGACACCCTTGAGCACCTCGATACGGCCGCCATCGTAGCTTTTCCAAACATCCTCCACCCGGATCTCCATGTCATCGCTCGCACTCATTCGAATCTCAGCGCTTCCGCAGGTTTGAGGTTGGCGGCATACCATGCCGGATAGAGCGCGCCCACCAGCGCGGTGACGATCGCCAGAGAAAGCGCACCTGTCACTTCCGCCCAGCCGATCCGCGGCTCGATGTAACCCTGCAACTGCGGCACCGCCCGCAGCGCATACAGCCCCGCGGTGCTTAGCCCCCAGCCGAGCGCCGTGCCGATGGCCGAAACCAACAACGACTCGCCGAAAATCATCCGAGCCACTTGCCCGCGTGAAAACCCGCAGACGCGCGCAATCGCCAGTTCCTTGATGCGGCCGAAGACCGAGAGGATCATCGTGTTGGTGACGCTCAGCCCGCCTAACAAAAATGCGCAACCACCCACCACCCAGGCCGTCGTTTTCATGATCTTGAACTGGGAGTAGCTGCGGCTGAACTCCTCATTTTCCAGCGCGGTGAGACGTTCATGATTTTTTTCCATCCAGCGTTTCACCTCGGCGGATTCATGGCCTTCAGCGAGTGCCACCGTGATGACCGATGAAACGCCTTCCTTGTGAAAGGCACGCTGGCAAGTGCCTAGCGGCATGAATACGCCGCCATTTTCAAATCCATTTTCCAGCCGCACCACTCCCGCCACCTGATAGGTTCCTTGGCCGAGTTCAATGCTACCGCCCGCCTTGGCATTGAGGAAATCCGCCGCCCGCTCGCCGAGCACCACGACATCATTTCCATCGATGAAATCCGCCGCCGAGCCGCTGAGCCACTGGCCCTTGCCAAGACGCGGGTCGGATATCTCAATCCCGAAACACGTGACCACCGGTCGCTCCGGCGCGGCGATGATGCTGAACAGGACCGGCCGTGCCTCCTTCACAAACGCTTGCTGCTCCAACTCCTTCGCCACCTCCACCGGAACATTACTAAAAAATAAATCCGAAACGTTTTTCTCAAACACCACCATCTCCGAGTCACTTTGCAGAATTCGCTCAAACATTTTTACCGCCCCACCTAACAAACCGACCACACTCAACATCGTCGCCACGCCCAGCGCAATTCCCGTTGCTCCAATCGCCGTGCGCACCCGGTGGCGACGCAGGTTGGTAAATACCATTCTCCAAAGACTCATCGTAATTAGCTTTCCTCAAGTAACCGCATTCAGCTTGCGCTGGATACCACCGACTGCAACACCATTTCCGGACTTGTTGGCAATGTCACGCGCATGGGCGCCAGCATTCCCCAGCGCTCAACCGGCCCCGGCAGTGCGGATTGCATGCGGTCGCCAGCCTGGCGCAATCGCTTAAAGCGCCGCAATGTCGCCTGGAAACCTTCTGCCAGAATCAAACTCGGCCGCCCCATTTCCTGATCGCGCCCCCCCGTTTTTCCGCTCTCCTCTTCACCGCAAAGCACATCCTTCAAATCGTCAGCCGCCTGATACGCCAGACCACGCAGCAGGCCGATACGGTCCAAGAGTTGGATTTCACGCTCCGTGCCGCGTCCGATCAAGGCTGGCAGCACGAGCGTAAGGCGCAACAAATCACCAGTTTTTCGAGCAGCCACCTCGCTGACTTCCGCTGCCGTTTGCTCGCCGCGCCAACCCGCCAAATCGAATGCCTGACCACCGATCACACCGCGCGTTCCGAGACGAGCATCCACCCAATCTCCGGCTCGCTCGCGCCGTGCCGGAGAGGCCCGCCGGATTCCTTGCCAAATCATCGCGTATCCACGATTGATCAAGGCCAGCGCCGCAAGCATCGCAACTGCCTCGCCATGCACCACGTGTGGACATGCAGCACCACGCCTTACCCGCGCATCATCCATCGCGGGGAAATCATCAAAGACCAATGACGCCGTGTGCAGATACTCAATGCCACAAGCCACCGCTCTAGCAGCCTCTTCCGCAACTCCCATTTCAATACCCACCAGATAAGCAGCAACCGCGCGCACCATCGAACCCGGCCGCGCCAGGATATCTCCGAGCGCCGACGCAAGCCGCGGCTCCACCCGCTCCATCGACCCCATGCCGTGGGTAAAACCACCCGCCAACAAAGCCTTCGCGCAACCCGAACGCCTCTTCCAACATGATTCCTGTGTCATTTTAAAATTTTTGTTAGTTTAGCTGACACCCTTCACTTGACCTTGCCGACGACGTGAAAGCGCACGACGAGTTGCGGTTCCACTGTCATCACCGCCATCGCACGGATGATCGGCAGACTAAAATTCTTGTAATCCATCGATACCTTGCCGTCGATGGTCACCCATTCCCCGTCTTTTTTAGCGGTGAATGGAAAGGAAACGGTCTTGGAGACACCGTTGATCGTGAGGGTTCCCATACCTTGCTCATTACCGGACTTGTCGGTCCAGGCTTTGACAAACTTGAAACTGCCCTTCGGCGTGCCGCCACCGAGCCACTTGATCATCTCCGCATCGCGCTTCACATCATCGGTTTTCAAATCGGTGAAATCCCAACTCAAAGTGAAGGCGGACGGCTTGAGCGATGCCTCATCTCCCGAGACGTTGGCAGTATAATCGCTCAGCGTGCCCGTAAAGTTGTGGCCAGTCGCCTTCGCATCCACTTGAACCCGGCTCCGCTCCTTGTCCAAGTCCAGCGTCGCTGCGTGACCGAGAGTCGCTGCAAAAAGGAATCCGCATAGGGTGGCAATGTTTCTTTGGTTCACAATCATGGTGATGAGTTTCGCGATGTAAGCGCCGCGATCAATCATCCAGTTGATAAAAAAATTCTTATCCGAAATCACCTCGCATATCCTGCTGTGGAGACCATGGTTGAACCAATGAAGCGATTCACACGGAAGTTGTTCATTCCGCACCGCAGAAGCGGTTCTTCCGTCTCACGAAACCATGAGAATACCAACTACTATGACTAAAATCCTTGTTTGGGATATTCCTGCCCGCCTATTTCACTTAGCATTCGCCGCCTCATTATCCGCTGCCATCGGCATCGGATTCCTCGTGGACGATGATGAACCGCTGTTTCAACTGCACATGATTTTTGGAATCATTGCGGGTTTTTTGCTACTAATACGCGTGATGATGGGAGTATTCGGATCGCGCTATTCGCGATTCTCAAGCTTCCCGGTGCATCCCCGTGAAATCGTCCGCTACGTGATCAGCGCCACGATTTCGAAGACGGAACGGTATGCGGGAAACAATCCCGGCTCGGCACTGGCGGCGGTGATCATGTTTCTTCTTGTTCCCGCCTTGTTCATCTCGGGCATAGGCTACGGCGGGGAGGACCTCGAGGAATTGCATGAGTTGTTCGCCTGGACTCTGCTTGTGGTGGTGGTTCTACACCTCATAGGCCTCGCGTGGCACACGATCCGACATCGGGAGAACATCTCACTCGCTATGGTCACAGGCATGAAGGAGGGCAAGGCGGAGGATGCCATTTCATCCAGTCACGCATTCTGGGGCGTGGTGATCGGTATCCTAGCCGGAACTTGGATCGCAGCCCTCTTTGCAGCGCATAACTCCCGCACCGCCACCGTCAAAGTTCCCGGCACCGATGTAACTCTACGGCTTGGCGAAAACGAGTCTGGTAAAGACGAGAGGGAGCGTCATCACGACGACGACGATTGAAATCATGAAACCCATTCTCCTAATGTGCCTGCTTCTGTCCGCGCCTTGTGCGCAGGCAGGTGTGGTATTTGAGCAGGCGCACGACGGCAGCGGGACACTGCATCATTCCTCGCGCTACCAACCGGACGGCACGGACTATGATCAATTCGTCTGGGATTCATTCAGCGTGACGAACGCGCAGGCGGTGACCGAGATTCGTTGGCGTGGCGGCTACAACCCAGGTTCGGCCTACTGGGCGGGTCAAATCGCGAATTTCCACGTTTCCATCTATGCTTCCATCCCGGGCCTTGCGCAGCCGTTTCTCGGCCCCGGCTATCCGCATACGCCCGCCACGCTCATTGCCTACGACACGGGAAACAAAGCCGGAGAAACCAGCGCAGGAGTGTTCGGTGGCGTGGAAATGTTTGATTACCACTTCACCTTGCCCACGCCGTTCCAAGCGGCGGCCAACACGGTCTATTGGGTGCAGATCGAAGCGGAGTTCGTGAACGGCATTCCATCCTGGGGTTTTGCCAATGGCGCGCCGAACGGCTCTCATTTCCGCCGGATCCCCAATCAGGCCGATTACTATTTCCAGATTGCTCCGGGAAATGCCGCCTTAGGCATCGTCACCAGCGACGGACCGGTTTACACCATCGCCGCTAGCGCATCGCCTACGGAAGGTGGCACCGTCACGAATATCGGCCTTTACCCGGAAAACTCCGCCGCACCCCTCATCGCCACGCCAAACGCGGGTTACGCCTTCGCGAACTGGATGGAAAATGGAGCGATGGTGAGCACGAATCCAAATTATACCTTCACCGTCACAGCCGACCGCACATTGGTCGCAAATTTTTCCGCAGGCTCGCTCATCACGGTGACCGCCTCGCCAGCCAATGGCGGCACCGCGGAAGGTGGCGGGAGTTTCGTGAATGGCAGCAGTGTGACCGTCCAAGCGCAGCCCGCGGCGAACTACGCGTTCGTCAACTGGACGGAAAACAACGTGCCAGTCAGCACGAACGCATCCTTTACCTTCACCTCCGCTGGCGACCGCGATCTCGTTGCAAACTTCACCTCATCCGCCACCAACCTCGGCATCGTCTTCAACCAACCGCCTACGACCTCCGGCACGTTGCTGCTCTCATCCTATCTCGCGCCGGATGGGGGTGTGGACAACATGGAGTATCGCTTTGAAAAGTTCACGCTCGCCTCCACCACGGGCATCTCCCTTCTGAGCTGGCGCGGCGGCTATATCGGCAATAACTCCGCCGCCAATCCGGTGGTGGAGTTCATCATAAAAATTTATGGCTCCACAGCGAATGGGTTTTACCCCGACCTCGCCAACCCCGTTCTAAAAAAATACACGATCACAGGGAACGCCAACGAGACGGCTTCGGACATTTTTGGCGGTGCGCAGATGTTTGATTACTCGGTCACGCTGCCAACTTCGTTCCTCGCCACGGCGGGCGTTGGCTATTGGATTCAAATTGAAGCCTCGCAACTAGTCTATCCGCTCACTTGGGGCCACGCTACCGGCGCTGGAGGCAACGACGCCCACTATCGCCGCATGGGCAACAGCTACTACGGCGGAGAGCGTGATCTCGCGCTTACGCTCTCCGCCGACGTGCCGACCACCTACACCATCGATGCCAGCGCATCGGCCGGTGGCGTCGGCGGCGGTTCTGGAAATTACGCGCTGGATGCCAATGTGAACCTCACCGCCACGGCGGATGCCGGATACGTTTTCGTGAACTGGACCGAGGGCGGAGTCATCGTCAGCTCCTCCGCGTCTTTTTCCTTCCCCGCTACCGCGGCTCGCTCGCTCATCGCCAACTTCGTGCCTGCCTGCACGCTCGTGCTGACCAGTTCTTCCACCACCACGGGCACCGTCAGCGGCGCGGGCACTTTCCCAACGGGAGACACCGTCACCGCCACGGCCACGGCAAAGCCCGGTTATGTTTTCATCAACTGGACCGAATCCGGAAACATCGTCAGCAGTTTGCCGAGTTATGCCTTCCAGATTCTCACATCCCGCACCCTGCGTGCGAACTTCGCGGCCGGCTACACCATGACCGCCAGTTCCTCCTTCTCTCCTGGCGGCAGTGTCACCGGCAGCGGCGGTTATGCGACTGGTGGCACCGTCACGCTCAGCGCTTCGGCAGCCGAGGGTTATCGTTTCACCGGTTGGACGGAAAACGGAATTTCCGTGAGCGGGAGCGCCGTCTTTTCCTTCATGTGTTCGGCCAACCGCACAGTCGTCGCGCACTTCGTTCCAATCCTTGGCATTCACCCCGGCGCGCCGGATGAAATCCAGCTATCATGGCCCGCCAGCGCAGCTGGCTGGACACTTGAGGAAAGCCCCGACCTTGCGGCTGGATCATGGACCCTCTCAGGCCGGGCCGTGACCACAGTCGGCGGCGCCCATCAAGTTGCGATCCCAACCACAGAGGGGTGCCGCTTCTTCCACCTGCGCGAACCCTGAAATTATCATGAAAACCCTCAATCCGGTTGTCGCACCCGAAGTGATCCGAAGTTTGGCGCGCTCCGCATATCCTTACGGATTCCGCCCGCCGAATGCGGGATTCTTTACTCCGGTTGATTTTCTCTTAGGTGTGCAATACCCGCTTAAATGAAGTTTCACAGCTATGACCATCGCCAGCACCACCTCTTTCCCGCAACCGGATGCCCGCGGCATCCGGCGGGTGGAGTTCCGGGCTTTGGGAACCCATTGCGTGATCCAGTTCCGCCATCAAGGGGATGACGTGGCCCGGGATTTCCTCGCGTCCGCTCTCGGCTGGTTGTCCGCCTTTGAAGCGAAGTTCTCCCGCTTTCGTCCGGACTCGGTCATTTCCAGGATCAATGCCGCCGCAGGAAGCGAGTGGGTCCAAGTGGACGCGGAAACCGAGCATCTTCTCGATCTGGCGGCCGATCTTCACCGGCTGACGGATGGCATTCTGGATCCCACCATGCTGCCGCTGCTGCGGGTCTGGGATTGGAAAACCGTGCATGAGAAACTCCCGGACAAGGCCTAAATCAAGGCGGCGCTCGCTCTCACCGGCTTCCGCAAACTCCAGCGCAAACCCGGACTGGTTTTTCTTCCGCAAGCCGGCATGGGTTTGGATTTCGGCGGCTTCGGCAAGGAATACGCGGTCGATCAACTAGTTTCCATCGCGCGGGAACATGGGATCCAGGATGCGCTCATTGATCTTGGCAGGGATCTTTACGCCATCGGCGGCAATGGCCAGCATCCCTTCTGGCACGTCGGTCTTGAGGATGCCCGGCATTCAGGCACCTGCTGGGGCGGTCTCGCCGTATCCGATTTCGGCGTCGCGGTTTCCGGCGACGGCCTCCGGCGCTTCGATTACAACGGCGTTCGTTACGGCCACATTCTCGATCCCCGCACCGGTTGGCCGGTGGCCAATGGCCTGCGCGGCGTCTCCGTCCTCGCGCCCACCTGCCTGCAAGCCGGCATCTACAGCACGGCCATCTTCGTGCTCGGCCTCAAGGACGGGCTGCGTTTCGCCGCCTGCGGCCGGGATGTGGAAGCCTGCATCCAGACCGACACCGGAGCCGAGGCCACGCCCGGCTTCATCCGCCGCCAAGTCCAGGCGGCCTGATCCTCTCCCCACTACGAAAAAAACAAACACACACCATGAAAACCATCCGTTCCATCGCTGCGGGGAGCCCGCATCGCCTGCCAGCACGCCTGAAACTCATATCAACCCGCCTCGGCTCGCTGCTGCTGCTCTTCCAGCGCATGCCCGTCGTCCAATTCCTGTTTCCCGAAGCGAGCTTCATGGGAAGCGCCACCGTGGCGAACAGCGTCTCGCTCGCCATCACGACCGTCGTTGGCCTCGGTGCCTATGATTCGGTCGCGGGAGCGACAGCGACGATCACGCAGGTGTCTCCCATCAATAGTACAACTGAAAAGAAAGTTCCGGCGGCGGTGGGTTCAAGCCCAGAACTGTTCG
>CAYRLT010000069.1:0-4155 GCA_964425095.1 uncultured Luteolibacter sp. | reverse complement strand
ACGCCTCGTCCTGCCGCAGCCCGGCCTTCACCGCCACCGCGTAAATCAAGCGCCAGTAAGTTTGGTAAAACTCGTCCCACGTCCGCTGGTCCTCCCAATTGTCCAACCTGGCGATCAGGCTCTTGCGGGTTTTCGCATAGGCCTGCGTTATCACCTCGTCTCGCTTTTCGGATTTTTCGTCGTCGTCCCCTGTCATCGAGAATCACTTAACCCATTCCCGCGCCGCTGTCTTTCACGGATTCAGTTTTTTTCACAACTCGTTTATTATCAAACTTAAAAACATCGGGAGCAGACCAGAAAAAGCCGGAAAAGCCGCACAAACCACAATCTTATTTGCGTTTGCTCGAATGTTCCGCATTTTAAAAATGGTGTTTTGCCTGCCGTATTCCCATCCATGCGGATCAAAACTTGCCGTTTCCCCACCGCGCGGCACACCATCTCCTCATGCCTGACGCCCGTAGAATCGCCCTATTCGGCGGCACTTTCGATCCCGTCCATCTCGGGCACGTCCATCTTGCGGAATTAGCGAAATCCGCGCTCGCCCTCGATGAAATCCGCTTCATCCCCTGCCGGATCTCCCCGCACAAGACCGACACCACCCCCACCTCCGCCCGGGATCGCTTGGAAATGCTCCGCCTCGCCACCCGTGACCTGCCGTGGGCCGTCGTCGATGAGTTGGAAACCCTCCGCGAAGGCCCCTCATTTTCTTGGCAGACGGCGGTGGCCATGAAGGCAAAATTCCCCAATGCCAGACTGTTCTGGATCATGGGCACCGATCAATGGGACACCCTAACCACATGGACCCATCCGGAGCGCCTCGCCGAATGCGTCGAATTCATCGTCTTCTCCCGTGGCACCCCCCCATCGCCCCGCGCCGGTTACCAGCTGCATGCGTTGGAAGCCGACCATCCGGCCTCAGCCACCGCCATCCGTGAAGCCATCGCCGCCGGCGCAACCCACCATCCATGGCTCCATCCCGACGTATCGTGCTGGATCGCCGAGCACGGAATCTATCAAAACCCATGAGATTTCACCGCCTCTATCCGCTAAACGGGTTTCCAAAACAACGCCAGTTGTGGGCTTGGATCTCGTTTGATGTGGCGAACCAATCCTTCGCCCTGCTCATCAACACACTGCTGTTCCCAATATTCCTTTCTCAAATCATCATCCGAAACGATGCCATCGACGACCGGATCTGGGCGCTGATATATGGCACCAGCATGTTGCTCAGCGCCCTCCTCTCTCCTCTCACAGGCGCGGTCGCCGACGCACGGGCATGGAAAAAACACTTCCTGATCGGCTCCGGTTTGCTGTGCGGCGCATTCACCTGCGGCCTCACCTTCATCCATGCGGGCCAAATCTGGCTGGCCGCCCTGCTCTACATCCCGGCGAATTTCGCTTTCGCCCTCGGCGAGAATTTTCTAGCCAGTTTCCTCCCCGGCCTGGCGCGCCACGATCAAATCGGCCGCGTCAGCGGATTTTCCTGGGCCGTCGCCTATGCCTCGGCACTGTTGCTACTCATCATCACGGCACTGGCGATGGTAGGATTCAGTCTGGAATCCGTCGACCGCTGGCGGCCGTTTTTCATGTTTTCCGGCTTGTGGTTTTTCGCTTTTATCATTCCGACGCTACTCTGGCTCCACGAACCGCCCAGCTCCAAGCTTTCTGAAAAACCAAGTCGCAATCCCTTCTTCGCAGGCTTCCTCCGGCTGGCGGAATCGGCCCGTAATGTCCGACACCAAAAGGATATGACAATCCTGTTAGCCGCATCGCTGTTTTACGGCACCGGCATGAGCGTGGTGTTTTTCTTCGCCAGCAAACTCGCCGAGGAGTTCGGTTTTTCACAGGTCGATCTCGTGCTCTTCGTGGCCGTGCTCACCGTTTCAGGAATCGTCGGCACCATCCTCCCCACTTTCTGGCAGGATAAAATCGGCCATCGGCGTTCCGTGCTGATCCTCTTGCTGATATGGCTTGGGACCGTCCTCGGATTCGCTTGGTATGCGCACCTTCACGAGCTGCATGTGGCACGCGCGGTGGACACTCCATTCCCAGTCTGGCCGCTTTGGCTCATCGGGAATCTGCTAGGCTTCGGCCTCGGCTCGCTGGGCTCGGCAAACCGCGCCTTCGTCGGCTACCTCACCTCTCCCGGCCGCGAGGCGGAAACCTTCGGTATCTGGGGCCTCGTCTGGAAACTCTCCGCCATCATGACCTTTCCCTTCGCCTGGGTCAAAGACACGCTGGGCACCGCCCATGCGCTGCTCGTGCTCGCCGCATTCCTCGCCGTCGGCTTACTACTCACGCTCTTCATCGATGAAAAACGCGGCGTCGCCGCACGTCTTGAATGAGATCATGAAAGCGCCAGACTCGCCCGCGCCGCCGCCATAATCCCCGCGACCTCCTCATCCTGATAGGCGCGTTTCCCGTCAAACGCCCACACCGTGCCCGGCCATGCCGAATCACCGGACCCGCGCCCGACGATATGGATATGCATCTGCCGGACTTGGTTTCCAATACAGGCAACATTGAGTTTTTCCGGTTGAAAATGATCCGCGACGAATTGCGAAACACTGCGCACCGCCGCCATCACCTCATCGTAGCGAGCCGCCGCCAACTGATGTAAATCTTCAATCCCTTCCTCCACTTCCGGGACTAACAGCAACCAGGGAAATAACGCGTTGTCTTTCAAAATCAAGCGACAACCGGCCATGCGACCGAGATCAAATCCGCCTGCGGCAAGTCTTGGGTGTAGGGAAAAACTCATGTGAACTTGCACGCATCGTAACCATACCGGGATGCATGCCAAGAATTTCCCATGCCATGCAACAAGCGAAGTGTCGATCCGGAGCTACCGCAAAACCTCCGGTTTTCTGCCGCGCAAGTAATCACCGGCGCACATGCGCTTGCCGCCCTCAGGCTGGACGGAGGAAATTTCCAAAGCGCCCACACCGCAGCCCACGATAAGATTCCCGTTTTCCGCGGAAACTTCACCCGGAGCTAACGCATGATCCAGCACCTGGGTGGGAGGATGGATTTTCAGGCGCTTTTCCTTTCCTCCCTCACGGGCGATGGTGAAAGTTCCAGGCCATGGATCATAGGCGCGGATCCGACGTTCGAGCGCGGCGGCGGGCAGGTTCCAATCCAGCCGCCCGTCATCGCGTTCAAGCTTCGGGACATAGCTGACAAGAGCGGCATCCTGCGGAATGCGGGGTGAGCTGCCATCGGCCATCTTTGTTAGCGTTTCCGATAAAACCTCCGCCGCGAGATCCGCGAGACGGTCATGCAGGCTGCCTCCCGATTCATCCGGAGCGATGGGAATGGCCTTGGCGAGAATGATGTCGCCGGCATCCAGTTCGCGGATCACATGCAACGACGTGATGCCTGTCTCCGAATCGCCGGCATCGATGGCCGCCTGAATGCAGGCCGCGCCGCGGTATTTCGGCAAGAGCGAGGCGTGAAGATTGATGATCGCCCGGCTAGCGAGCGTCAGGATGTTTTTGCGCAGAATCTGGCCATAAGCCATCACGACGATCAACTCCGGCTCAAGCACCGCGAGCTGTTCCGTAGCATCCCCGATTTTTTCCGGCTGATAAACTGGAATCCCCGCGGCAAGCGCCTCGGTCTTGATCAGCGGCGGAGTGAGCGTCTGGTGACGTCCCACCGGTTTGTCCGGCTGAGTGACCAGCGCCAACGGGCGCGGCCCGTGCTCCAGAAGATGACGGAACGACGGCAACGCAATGTCCCCGGTGGCAATGAAAATTAGGCGCATAAAAAGATATCAAATTCAATCACTGCCTTCCCACAGGAAGGCTTGGCTTGGAGCGTAAAAAAAGGCGGGGGGTGAGTCGCTATCCCTACCACTCGGCAGGGCGTTATGACCAAAACCACACAAACCCGGACCAAAGTGCTCATCCTCAAGCAAATACTCAACCTCATTCCACGCAGTTGGAGCCGGGCTGGTAATTGCAGGCAAATGCGCCTGTCGGACAAGTGACGGTTTCCATACGGCCGGAGGGAGAGAGGAATTTTTAAGCTATTGAGTGGCAGAAACTTCACTCAACCCCCAAGCGCAGGTCGCGCGCGCTCCACAACAACTCCGCCGCACCCGACGCCCCTGCCGCCTTCCCACGCATCTTCCGCGCTCCTGTCTTACGCTTC
>CAYRLT010000068.1:0-15966 GCA_964425095.1 uncultured Luteolibacter sp. | reverse complement strand
GTCGCGTGATGGAGGTTTTCACTGATCAGCCAGCGATCCAATTCTACGCCGGTAATTTTCTCGATGGAACGGCCATCGGAAAAGGTGGGGTGAAGTATGCCAGACGCAGCGGGCTTTGCCTCGAGACCGAGGGTTTTCCGGACGCGCCGAACCAACCCGCATTCCCATCCCCGGTTCTCCGGCCCGGTGAGATCTATCAGCACACGCTGATCCACAAATTCTCCGTCGAATAAAAATCCATTAGCACGATAGAAACCTAGAAAAAACCATATGATATCCATATCTTATCTTGCCGCTGCCGCAGCCGAAACAGGTGCAATGAGCACCCTTGACATGATTCTATTCCTCGTCGCTGTCATCGGCGTCATCGGGTTCGGGATCTGGCAGGGAAACAAAGAAAACAAGGACGAGGCCGAGTCAGGAGGAGCCGCGGGCTATTTCCTTGCCGGGCGGGGGCTGACGTGGTGGTTGGTCGGTTTCTCGTTGATCGCAGCTAACATTTCCACCGAGCAGTTCGTCGGTATGTCCGGCCAAGCGGCTGATTGGTTGGGTATGGCCATTGCATCCTATGAGTGGATGGCGGCGATCACGTTGGTGGTCGTGGCGTTTCTATTCCTTCCGAAGCTCCTGCGCTGCGGGATTTACACGATTCCTGAATTCCTCGAATACCGTTATGGTGTCGTTTCCCGCACGGTGATGGCGATTTCCACGTTGGTCATTCTCGTGGGTGTGCCGACGGCTTCGGTGATTTACTCCGGCGCGAAAGTGGTATCGGTGTTCTTCGCGGGTCAGCAAATATTTGGCTTGGATCTTGGGTCGATCACTGTGGGTTGCTGGATCATCGGTCTCTCGGCAGCGGCATACGTTTTTGTCGGTGGTTTGAAAGCCTGCGCATGGACGGACCTCATCTGGGGAGCGGCGCTGATTGTCGGTGGAGCGGTGGTAATGTGGTTGGCCTTGGGTGCCATGAAGGATGCGAATCCGCAGGATTTGATCGTGACGAAAGTTTCCAACTCCACGGCTACGGTTGCAGATCTTGAAACTGCCGGAGGGTGGGAGCGCTTCATGTTGCTCAACGACGGCAAAAATGGCGAAGCTGAGGCCCTTGAGGGTGAAAATATGGCGGGCGGAAAGTTACACATGGTTCGTCCGAAGACCGATCCTGCCATCCCTTGGACGGCGCTGGTCCTCGGCCTATGGATCCCTAACTTTTTCTACTGGGGTCTCAATCAATACATCGTACAGCGGACCTTGGGATCGAAGTCTCTTGCGGAAGGGCAAAAAGGTATTGTTTTCGCGGCGGCTCTCAAATTGATCATTCCGTTCGTGGTCGTGATTCCGGGGATTCTTTGCTTCAACCTCTACAGCAAGGATTTGCAGGCGGAGGCGATCAAAAAGAATCAGGTGACCTTGGAAGAAATGCAGAAGGACAGCGCCAAGGTTTATCCGATCACCGAGAATTTCGCTCTCACCAACCCGGATAAGGCCCGTGAGGTGTTGGCCCACAATTCCAAGATCACTTCATTCAAGGCTGAGGTCGCGGCGACCGCCACGCCGCTGGAAATGCTCTCCGCGAACACCCTCATGCTGGAAGCCGCGAAGACCGCGAAAATTGAAGAGGGTACCAAGCTCATCGGCTATGACTACGATGCCGCCTTCCCGATGCTCTTGCGCAAGCTGCTCAAGCCGGGCATCACTTGGTTTGTGCTGGCCGCCATCTTTGGCGCGGTGGTCTCCTCGCTGGCATCCATGCTTAACTCGGCGTCCACCATCGCGACGATTGATATCTTCCAAAAGCTCAAACCGAAGAGTTCACAGGGCACCTTAGTCAATGTCGGGAAATTCTTCACCGTTCTGTTTGTGCTGATTTCCTGTTTGATCGCGCCCAATCTCGGCAATCCGGGCTTCGGTGGTATTTTCACCTTCATTCAGGAGTTCCAAGGGTTCATCAGCCCGGGCGTGCTCATGGTGTTCCTCTTCGGCTTCTTGGTGCCGCGCGCGCCTCGTTTCCTTGGTTGGCTTGGCATTCTGGTGAACGTCCTACTCTACGGTTATCTCTATTTGTTCCAATCCGGGATTCCGTTCCTCAATCGCATGGCGATTTGTTTCGGAGTGGTGTTCGTGGTGATGATGGGAATCACCCTTCTGAAACCACTCGACAAGCCAGTGGTGTTGCCCACGACCGATCTCATTGCATTGGAATCCTCCAAGATCGCGAAATTCGGTGGCATCGGCGTGGTGATCTGCACGCTTATCCTCTATTTCATCTTCTGGTAACCGATTCAGCCTTTTGAAACTTTAAATCGCCCCGTTCATGTTGAACGGGGCGATTTTGTTTTGATCTCTCAAGTTCCTAACTTTATGAAAATTACTTCCTACACCGGCGGAATGGTCCAGACCAACGGCTACCTCGTTGAAACTCCTAACGGAAATTTCCTGATTGATGCGCCTGAAGGGGTTGCTGAATGGATCGCGGGAAAAGGCGTGCGCGTCGATGACGTGTTGCTCACGCACCAGCATTACGACCACGTCATGGATGCGGCGGCGATGCAGGCAGCGGGTGCGCGTTTGCATGGGTTCGCGCCTTACTCGAAGGAGCTCACGCTTGAAGCCGCTGCGCGCGCTTGGGGGATGCCAATCTCGGTGACGCCGTTTGAAATCGATTCGTTATTACAAGTGGATCACCCGTTGGCCCTCGCAGGATTGGAAATCGCCATGGCACACGTTCCCGGTCATGCTGCGGACGCAGTTACCTTTTATTTGGCGGATTCAGGCGTGGTTTTTTCGGGCGATACGTTGTTTGCCGGGTCGATAGGCCGGACGGATTTGCCCGGTGGCAGCACCGAGCAATTGCTGGAGGGAGTCAGCCGCCACCTGATGACCTTGCCGCCGGAAACGCGCGTTCTATCAGGTCATGGACCCGCCACCACCATCGACCGGGAAGCCGTGGGAAATCCTTATCTTGAGTGAAGTAGGGCGTCGCGCGGCCCACCAACCATTGTCACAGGGTCAAGATCGGTTGCCTTCATCGCAGCGGATGATATCTTATCGGGTAAACCAATCTCCATAATGATGTCCGACTCCTCCACAATTGTGATGTTTTACGATACCAAGCCCTATGATCGGAAATACTTCGAGCGCGAGGCGGCGGGTTCCGGATTGCAACTTCAGTTCCATGAATTTCGACTGAATGCGTCGAATGCATCATCCGTAAATGGCAGTCAAGTGGTCTGCGCGTTTGTCAATGATCGCCTGGATCGACCCTGCCTGGAGGCCTTGTCGGGTTTCGGGGTGAAGGTGATTGCTCTGCGCTGTGCGGGGTTTAATCAAGTGGACACCGAGGCGGCTCGCGAGCTCGGATTGCAAGTGCTGCGAGTGCCGGCCTACTCGCCAAACGCGGTGGCGGAGCATGCGGTTGCGCTTTTGCTCACGTTGAATCGCAAGATCCACCGTGCCTACAATCGAGTGCGGGAATTGGATTTCTCGCTGAGCGGGCTGGTCGGATTCGATCTCTGCGGAAAGAAAATCGGCATCGTCGGTACCGGAAAAATCGGCAGGATCGCCGCGCGGATTTTCCGTGGTTTTGGTTGCGATGTGATGGCGTTCGATGTCGATCCAATAGATAAATGGGCAGCTGAAAACGGGATCCGCTATGTGTCGATGAATGAACTTCTCCAGACCAGCGATGTGATCAGTCTCCATCTGCCACTCACCGCCGAAACGCATTATTTGTTAAACACGGAATCAATCTCGCACATGAAACCCGGGGCTTATCTGATCAATACCAGTCGCGGGAAATTGGTGGACAGCGTCGCGGTCATCCACGCATTGAAATCCGGCCATCTTGGCGGAGTAGCGCTGGATGTTTACGAGGAGGAGGAGGGTGTCTTTTTCGAGGATCACTCGAATACCGGGCTTGAAGACGATGTGCTTTCCCGGCTTCTGACATTTCCGAATGTGCTCATCACCTCGCACCAAGCATTTCTGACAGATGAGGCGTTGAAAGCCATCGCCGCGGTCACCATCGACAGCATCCGGCGATTCACCGCAGGAGATGAGCCCGTGAGCGAGCGGGTAGTGGTGTAAGCGGTGATTTGGGGAATGGTTGAGAATGATGCGAAAAGAGTTTATACTGTTTGCTGAAGCGGTGAGCCATGAAAGTGCTTAAAAATCAACTCACGGTCGATCGTTCACATCACATTCTCGTGGACCGCCCGGAGGATCGGTCCCTGCCATCAGCAATACAGACCGCCTCTTAGCTGGGGCGACGCCCGGAAGATTCTGTTGTGTCGTCGTGCACCATCACGGCGGTCTGTGGCGATGGGGAATTTCCCAATCCGGGAATCACGCGGCGGACGAGTTTCTTGAGGCCGGATTCCGAAGCGTCCAGTTCGGCTTCGCCTTGGCGGAGGGCTTTTTCCCATGCGGCGGCGAAACCGGGTGCTTGTTCTCGCATGGCGCGGATGGCGATTTCATAGACTTGGAGTTGGCGTTGTTCGGCGCGGCCGGGTTTCTGTTGGAGCGTGGCGTTGTTCATGCGCAGGGTTTCGTTCTGCTGACGGAGTGAGGTCAGTTCGCTTTGAATGGTCTCGTTGCCGCTGGCGTTGATTTTGAGCTGGGTGTTGAGGTGGCTCTGCAAATCCTTCATTTCCGCTTCCATCCGCTTGAGTTCACGGGCGACATGGCGGCGGGCTGTGAATCCGGCTTTCCAGAGAAACGCGGCGATGAGAAGGCCGAGCAGCAGGCCCCAGGTGAATGGGTTTTGGAGAGCTTGAGTGAGAATGTCCATGGCGTGGGGAATTTGGGATGGGAAACGGCTGAAACATGGAACAAGTGGTCAACGATGTCCAGAGCCCGAATTTTATTCCCAAGCGCAGAGGTTTTCGACGTAGGCGGCCGAGCCGTCGCGGAGCCAGCCGTCGAGTTGGGCGGGGTCTTTGAGTTGTTGGCCGCGGAGGCGGGGGACGGAAACGTAGCGGGTTTCGATGGTTGGTAGGTGGCTCATGTCCACCCAGAGTTTCTCGAACTGGCAGACCGGGAAAACGTCTTCCTGGCCGTGGCCCCAGCGTTTTTTGACGTCTTTGAGCGTGATATAAGTGGGCATTTTTGCGGCGAGTGCGCGGATGGCTGCGGTGACTTTGTCTTGGTCTGTTAGGTCGGCGCGGGTAAGTTTGAAGGTGGCTAGCAGCGCGTCGATATCGATCCAGCAGGTGTTGCTGTTGTAGTAGGTGAGGTTGAACTCGTCCTCCTCACGGGGCATGGCGAGGCCTTCGACGAGTTGCGGTCGGCCATTGACACGGGCGAGGCCGCCGCCGCGGTCTTCGAGTCGGCGGGTGATGACCTCGAAGGTGAGGCCGGCACCGGAATCGAGGTGATGGCCGAGCAGGGTGGGATCGACATTCATGCCGACGGTGTCGATGTTGTGCAGGACGAGGGTTTTCAACTGCGGGCGCTCAACCAACAGCGCGGCGAGTGTGCCGTTGCGCAGTAGGTTGGGGATTTCATACCAGTGGCCGACGGGATGCAGGCATTGTTGCGGCAGGTTGTCGGTATAATCGGAGGCTTCGCCAGCGGTTTGCGCCCAACCGATGAGGGCGGCGCGGAGGCTTTCGCGGACTTTCTGTTGTTGGACATCGAGCGTTTGCTGCGGCATTTCCTCCCATGCGAAGCGGAGGTCGCGCACGGTGGGGACGGTGCGCAGGCCGATGGATTTTCCTTCGGATAGAATGAGCGGACCCGGGTATCCAAATTGATCGTGTTGATCGAGAAAACGGTGGGTCGGCTCGTGGGAGAAATAACTGGTGGTGAAGATATGGGGCAGGGGAGTGCCACAGAGATTTCCGGTTTTGCGGCTTTTGGCGAGGTGGGTTTCCACGAACGAGCGGTGGCGTCCGCCGAGTTTGCAGAACGGGTGCAGCGCCTTGACCACGCCCGCGCCTTGGGTCCAGCGGGTGCCGGCTCCGGCGGCGAGGGTGACAATGGCGACTTCGCCGTTTTTCAATGCGGCTAAGCCGATATCGCGATGTTTTTTAGTAAGCTTGGATGAATCAGTTAGATCGGTTTCGAGGACATCTTCGATGATTGAGTTTGCGGGTAGGCGGTTCTGAGCGAGGCCGATGCGTCCGGCTCTGAGCTCTTCGCGGATTTGCTCGTGCATGGGTCGGTCGAAGCCGTATCTGGCGAGCAATTGGTCGAGTGTTTCACGAGTGTCGGCGTCTCCTCCGATGTGAGGGAAAATGGCGTCGAAGAGTGTTTGAACCATGCCGGAAAGTTCCGGGCGCGTGCGGCAGGCAGCGGCGAATTGATCGAGTTCAGCAAGGCGCGGTTGGCCGAGATCTGAGCGGTTCATGCGCAGCAGGGTGGGGACGATGAAGCGGTAGTAGCCGGAGGGCATCAGCGCCTCGCGTCCGGTGAGGAGATCCGCCCAAGTGCCGCGTTCGTTGATGGCAAAATCGTAAACGACGGGTTCCATGGCGAAAGGCAACGCGGAGGCGAGCGTGCGTTTGGTTTCCGACATCAGGTTTTGCAGGAAATTCTGTCCGTCGGTCTTGCGGTTAGGGGCGAACATGAAGCCCATGCCGCCGCCGGCCATGCCGCCGAGCATCCAGAAACCCCAGAAATCGTCACCGAATTCCGCGCGGGTTTTTTCGATGAGCGTCTGGGTGTAAAGATTGCCCGCCCATGGAATGATCGTTTGGATCGGCCCGTTGAAGTTTTCCGTGGTGGCCTTGCCGATGGCTGGGATGTCGCCGGATTTGAGGGCCGCGAGGATGCGATCGAGTATGCCGTGGGTTTGCTGGCGGGCGGACCACTCGGGTTCGCTGCGGAGAAGGTATTTCTCGGTGACCATTTCGAGGATTGGCCCGACGTTTTGGGCCATGCCGCCGTGGACGAGGACGAGCGAGTCCTGGAGTTTTTTTCGCGCTGCGGCGGGTGCGTCGTCGTGATCGAGGATCTGGTGGGTGGGCATCAGGCGTCCGCGGCTGATGCCGAATTCGGGATCGCCTTCGGTGGCGGTGGCGCCGCAGATGAGTTTCATGCCCGGCCAGACGCCGCCGGAGTCTTGCCAACCGCCGCCGGAGCCGCCGATCCATTCGCCTAACAAAGCGCGGGCGAGCACGATGCGTCGTTCGTTTTCCGCCAGTGCGCCGGAGAGCGATCCTGCCTGACCGGTGGCACGCATGCAGGCTCCGATCAGCGCGGCTAACAGGTTGGTGGAAACCGCGAGGCGCGAGCCTTTGGGGATATTGTTGACGTTGGAGACGAGTTCCAGTCCTTTGCCCGGTCCGACCACCCGTGCTAACAGATCGGCGAGGCTTTGGCCGGAGCCTTCGATGCCTGGGGGAACGATTCCGCTGGCGATGACGGCGGCTTTGAGCAAGCCGAGATAGTCTTTGGCGAAATCGAAGACTTCGTTGAGGCTGGAAATTTCCGCCGTGCAGCCGAGATCGACGCTGGTGAGGCGCAGGATCGGTTGTTCGATCACGCGTAGGCTGGCCTCGACTGGCGGGCTTGGTTCTTTGTCGCGGCCATGGACGGCGAGATCAACGGAAATGTTGAGCACTTTTGCTCCCTCGGGATAGTCCATGCCGAGGAAGAAGATATCGCTCCATCCGCAATGGGTGAGGTCCATGCGGACGGGCGTGCGTTCGCGTAGGATCGGATAGAGATTGGTGGTTGGATCACGTTGGGTGAGTTCCTTGCGCAGGCGCAGGGGTTGGTCGGCCGGGTGGCCCATGCGGAACATCCATTGGTTTCCTGCCACGCTGCGGACGCTGCGGCGGACTTGATCGGCGAGGGTTTGAAACGCGAGTTTCTGATAGGCCGATGCCAGAGCACTGGAAATGGAGTCGCCGGGGCCGGAGTCTCGCTGGTAATTGAGAAACACATCGATGGCTTCCTCGAAGCGACGTTCGAGCAGGTGTTCGTAGCCTTTAAAGGGGATGGCTCCGGCTTTGCCGCCGGCGAGCAGGGTGGGCAGATGGAAGCGATGGATGGCTTGGAGAAACAACAGCGCGCGGACGCGCTGATAAAGGTTGTCGCTCTGGCGGCGGAAGGTATCGAGGTTTTCCGCTTCGGTGAGCAGGGCGTCGAGGCTCAGGCCGGCGCAAGCGGAGTCGAGCGATTGGTTGCGGATCGTTTCATCCGGCGAGGTGATGAGGTCGAGGAGCATCACGTTTTTAGGCTTGGGATTGGGCGAGGAGTTCAACTAACAAGGTGAGCACTTCGTCGCGGTCTCTGCCGGCGAGGCCGAGGGCGAGTTGGGTGGTGAGGAGGCCGTAGTGGAGATCGATGTCGTGGCGGCGACCTTGGACTTCGTGGGCGAGGTAGCGGCCGCGGCGCGCGGTTTCGGCGAGGGCGGATGACAGGTCGGCGTTGCCATTGGCGAGTTGTCGGCCGAGGGTTTCCATGACCGATGGGTTGAGTGCGTGCATGCCGAAGAAACACAGGTAATTTCCGGCGCGGAGTCCGGGGACGACAAGTTTTTGTTCTGCCTCGGTGGGGGTGGGTTTTTCGATGACGGTTTCGATTTCGTAGAGTCGGTCCGAGCCTTGGACGCGGGTTCCGCCGATGCAGCCGTAGTAAGGGAGTTTGCTTTCGTGGGTGGCTTGGACGGCGGAGACGGAGCAATTGGCGGCGAGTGCGGTTTCGAGGAGTTGTGCGGTGCAGGATTTCTCGGTGCGACTGGTGTAGAGGTGATCGCCGACCATGAGGAGAAACGGATCGTTACCGGTGAAATCGGCAGCGCAATGGACGGCGTGGCCGTAGCCGAGGGCTTCCGTTTGTGGGATGAAGCGCATTTGGCGGGCGAGAGGTCCGGCTGCGGCGGCGTAGGCGGCTTCGTCACCGGGGCAGACGATCACGGCGATTTCAGTGATGCCAGCGGCGGTGATTTCCTCGGCGAGAATGGCGAGGGCGGATTTCGAAATGCCATCTTGGTCCACGAGTGTCTGAAGCGGGAGGGTGCGCTGGTTTTTTCCGGCGGCGGTAATGACGGCTTTGGTGACTTTCACGGCCGTAGAGTGCCGGATTTTAATCGCTGTTGCAATGCTTGAGGCGAAGTTTGACGAATCGACTGGATCGGTTCACCAGCTATGGAATCGCGCATTTATAAAACGTCTTGCATGGTATCGATTGTTGGTATATATCACCACCATGAATACGGCGAAGCTTTTCACCAATGGGCGCAGCCAAGCGGTCAGGCTGCCGAAAGAATTTCGGTTTGAGGGTTCCGAAGTGATGGTAACGCGCCTCGGTTCCGCAGTGGTGCTATTGCCGAAGGACGATGGTTGGAACGTGTTGTTTGAGGCGCTTGATGGTTTCACGGATGATTTTATGACGAACCGTGACCAACCACCAGTCCAACATCGGGATCTGGACCTCGAAGTATGACACACCTGCTCGACACCTGTATTTGTATCTTCCTGATCCGTCAAAAGCTGCCGGTAATACGGAAACGCTTCGAGTCTTGCTCGGTGGGGGATGTGGGGATTTCCTCGATCACCGAATCTGAATTGCGATTTGGCGCGGAAAAGAGCGCCGATCCCGTGCGAAATCATCGTCAACTTGATCACTTGCTACTCACTTTGCTCGTGCTGCCCTATGATGCTGGATGCGCTTTGCACTATGGAGAAATCCGAGCGGTTCTGGAAAGGTCCGGGACGCCGGTCGGTGCGATGGATTTGTTGATCGCCGCCCATGCGCGTGCGTTGGGATTGACACTGGTGACTAACAATACGGGGGTGTTCTCCCGGGTGCCTGGATTGCTACTAGAAGACTGGAGCCTTTGACCTTCTGTGTAACTTGGATTATTTAACCGCCAAGACGCCAAGGTCGCCAAGGTGTAATGGATGTCGGGAACACTCCATATTTCTTGGTGATCTTCGCGTTGAATTTTTGAAGAAACTGGAAAATCTCAAGCGCTCTTGCCGTCCACTTTGGGTTTGCGGATTTTTGGTGGTTCGGGCGGATTGTTCGGGAGGATTTTTTCGATCGATTCCGAGGGGATCCAGCCACGGGTTTTTGTGGCGAAGGCGACGTAGGACCAGCGACCCGACTGCTGGATGACTTCGCAAAGCGAGCCGGGTGGAGCGTCGATGACTTCCGGGGATGTTCGTGCGGCATCGGCATGGAGGATGGCTTTTTCGCTGATGACGATGGCTTGTCGCTCAAGTGGGGCGAACTCGGCGTCGTTTGGGAAATAGCGCCAGCCGAGAGCGCCGCAGGTTGCTAACAGCGGTCCGATGATAAATCCGGCGAGGGCGAATAGGCGGAGGCGGGCACCGGGGCGGGAGGCTGGAAATACGAGCGAGGCGAGTCCGAAGAGCCATGTGCCGGCCCACAGGATATTTTGCCAGGTGGTGAGTGGAATCCGTGACAGGACGTATTGATATTCCGGCCGATGGATGGTAATGGATCCGTATTTGCGCTCGATGAAGCGGAGGTTTTGGCGGGCTTCCTGATGGGCGGGATCGCGGGCAAGTGTGCGGCGGAAATAGAGTGCTGCATAACCGGGAGAGCCGGCGCGGTAACAGGCGTTGCCGATGTTGTAGAGGACGTCGGGTGAGAGGTTTTCGTATTGGCCTGCTTTAAGCCAGAGAGCGATGGCTTCCTCGTATTTGGCGGAGTCATAGGCTTCCCGGGCCTGCATGGCGGGCACTGCGGCGTGGGTTTGGCCGATGCCGAGGAACCAGAAAATGACCGATGCCAGTGCTGCCTTGCGGAGTGCGTTGAGAATGGCATGACGGCGTTTGGGTTCTAGCAAAAGTTTATTCGATTTATCCGGTTGGAAGCAAAGCGCGTCTCGTTCTGCTAGAATTTCTTGAACCTCGGGACGGTTGCTTGTGCTGATCCATTGTTCGATGTATCTACCGGCTGACATCAGAAATTCGTTGTCATCGCCTTTGATTCGTTCGATTTCGCGCAGCGCTTTGAGGCGGGCAACCTTTACTGGATCCTTGTGGAAACGATGGCTGTGGCGCATCCACATGGCCTTGACGATCAGGCACAGGGCGAGCAACCCGCCGATGGCGTGACCCAGCCATGAGGGGAGTTTCGATCCCGCGGAGACGGTGAGTTCGGCGGGGCTGAGCAGGCCAAGGATGTCGGACATGCGCTCGACGGGGACGGACAATGCTTGCGGTGGAGATAGAGAATCCACGGCGGGATTTGCGGCCGGTTTCATATTGAGCAAAATGGGCTCGGAGCTCACGGTCTTGTAAGATTTTTCCTTGGGATCGAAAAACACGAGTCGGAAGGGTGGGACGGCCGACTTGAGTTCCAGTGGCCTCATGAATTGTTGAAACACGGTGGTGCCGGAGAGATCGCGGCGTTCGTCGCCCCGTTGCTCGGTTGCGGCATCGTAGAGTTTCCAGCCTGCGGAATCCGCAGGTTTTGGCGGGCGTAAAGTATCGAGATTGCCGCTGCCGCTGACTACGAGCTGGACCGGGATTGGGTCGCCTTCCTGGACATCGATGACGGCGGCGCTGACTTGGATTTTAAAATCACCGACGGCATTTTCGAATCCGTCCGGGGCACCGGCGGGAAGTGGGCGGGAGTCGAGTTCTAGTTTGGGGATTGTGAGATTCGATTCCAGGGAAACCCGCCGGAGGACGCCATCCATGACCACCTGGGTGGTGATCAGGCGAAGCGTGGCGGGGCCGATGCCGATTTTACCCGTGCGTGTGGGGGTTAGGGTGCTTGGGTAGGCCACCGAGATGTAGGGCAAGCCTAACAGATTGATTTGACCGCGCATCGCGGAGGGTTGGAAGCGCCAGGCGGTGAGGCCATCGCGTTGGAAATCCGGGATGCCCCAGTCCTCGACGAAGAGGTCGCGTGGGACGAAGAGTTTGATTTCCACTGGAATGGTTTCGCCTTCGTATGGAGTGGGGTTCATGACCCGGAAGGCGCTGGCGTAACGGAATTTCGTATTGCCGGCGACGGCCTCGGACCATTGGAGATCGTCGGGATTGAATACGGTGAATTCGATGGGTTCGGTGCTGAATTCCACTCCGCCCGCCATGACTTTAAGTGGAGGAAGGATATGACTTCCGGTTTCGTAACTGGAGACCAGATATTCAAAGACGTATTCCAAGCGCCTACCGGGGAGGAGCTGGGTTTGCGGTTCAGTGCCTGCAGCACGGATTTGCACGCCTTTCACCGCAGGGATATCCGGAAAAGCCGTAGGTTGAATGCCGACCACGGAAATTTCTAACAACGCCTGTTCGCCACGCGCGAGGAAGCGGGTCGATAGTCGGCTGAGTGCTTTCCCGTGACTGATCGCAGTGAGGAAAAACCATGCGATGAGTAGGCTGGAGAAGATTTTGAAATAGTGGGGTCGGCTCATGATGTTACCAGTCTTTCTCGGGTCGGCGGAATTCACGTCGTCCGGGTGTGAGGGGGCCTTTTTCGAGATCGGCGTTTTCCTTGAGAATTCTGCGTGCGCGGTCTTCGGGAGATTCGTTGGGATCTTGCGGGGCTTTTTGGGGCTGCTTGCCATCGTCTTTTTCGCCAGGTTTTTCCCTAGGGTTTTCTTTATCTTGATCTTCATCTCCGGAGCCATCCTTGGGCGGTTTCTTGTCTTTGTCTTGGCCTTGATCGCCGGGTGGCTTTGGTCCGTCCGGGCCATCTTCGCTTTTCTCGCCTTCTTCGCCGGGTTTTTTGGGGTCTTCCTCGCCTTGGCCGGCTTGTGGTTCGCCTTCTCCCGGTTGTGGTTGGGGCATCGATTGTTCGGTTTGCTGTTTCTCCTCCTCGAGTAATTCTGCGAGTCGTTTCAGATAGACCATGGTGGTCTGCTTGTTGGTTGAAGCTTGCTGGTTTGAGGGTTCGGATGCCAGCGCGGAGTCGAAGTGTCGCACGGCATCCGTCCAGTTGGTGATGAGTGTTTCGATGCAGACGTAACCTTTGGCTTCATCGGTGTCCGGATCGGCGGCCTCTTTGAGCTTGGCGAGTCGTGCTTTGACCAGTGCGTCGAATTGGTCGAGGGTTGGTGGTTGTTTCTGGTTGTCGGGATAGGGTGAATCGGTTAGGCCGAGCCAACCGAGTTGGAACAAGGTGTTGCCCATGCCGACAGAGCTGTTGGCCCGGACGGCGGGGTCGGCGGAAAGCAAGGCGAGGCTGTAGGCGGAGCGGGCACTTTTGAAATCTCCCTCGTGGTAGGTGGCATCGGCTTGTGCGAGGTGGAAGCGCGCCCGGCGGTCGGGGACCTTGGATTTTTCCGCGAGTTTCCGATAGGCTTCGCGGGCTTCCGGGTAGCGTTTTTGTTGCAGGGCGTCGTGCGCGAGAGAGATTGAATCGGCGTGTGCGCTGGGTGGTGATAGAAATATTCCGGCGGCGAGGATGGAAGTGGAGACGCCTCTCCAGCGTGTGCCGGCGAAAATGGAGCCGAATAGAAACAGGATCGCGGGCAGCAATAGCCATTGATAGAATTCGATTTGAATTTTGCGTTCGCTGCCCTCCATCTCGAAGGCGTCGAGGTCTGCGATGGCGGACTTGACCATGGCGGGAATGTCCATGCCGGATCCGGCGACGGCGTAGCGGCCTTTGGTTTCCGTGGCGAGCTTGCGCATGACATCCGCTTGTAGGCGGCTGATGACGGGTTTGCCGCTGCGATCGACCATCCGGTTACCAGGGAAATCGGGGTTCGGGATGTAGTCGCCATCTTCGGTGCCCACGCCGACGGCGAGGATGTAAACGCCGGAGGATTCGGCTTCGGCGATCATTTGATCGAGATCGCCATCGTGTTTTTCGCCATCGCTGAGGATGACGAGGGCGTTGTTTTTCTGGCCGGTTTTTTTAAGGGTATCGATGGCCAGGCCGACGGCGGAGGCGAGATCCGAGCCGCCGAGGGGAGCCCAGGTTTCATCGATTTGTTCAACGGTCTCGCGGACGGCGCGGTGATCGACGGTGAGGGGTGCGTAGAGATATGAGCTGCCAGCGAAGCCGATGATGCCGACGCGTTCGCCGGGCATGGCGTCTAGCAGTTCGTAGATGACGAGTTTTGCTTGGGAAAGGCGGTCCGGTTTGATGTCTTGGACGCGCATGCTGCGCGAGAGGTCGAGAGCGATGAGCAAGTTGCGGCCAAGGGTTTTCTCGGTGCGGGTGCCGAGGTCACCTTGTGGGCGTGAGAGGCCGATGATGAGGGCGGCGCAGGCGGCGAGCAGGAATAAGATTGCGAACCAGCGGGGCAGGGGATTGCTGTGTTTCAGGAGTGAAGCGCGCAGACGCGGGGCGACCAGAGCGGACCATTGATCGCGCCGGAAGCGGGCGGCAAGGATCGCGCCAAGTCCCAGAATTGGGAGCAGGATTAGCAGGATCAGCCAAGTGGGTTGGACGAGAATCAACGGATCAGGGTGAGGGTGGAGGGTTGAAGGAAAGGATGGTGGCGGCAGAGAGTGCGGCAAGCAGTGTGAGGATGAGAAACCAAGGAAACAACTCGTTATCTTCGATCACAGTGTAGCTTTTCGCATCCGTTTTTTCGAGTCGATCGATGGTGCTGAACGTTTGTTTCAGGGATTCGAGATTTTGCGCCCAGTAATGTTCCGCGCCGGTGAGAGAGGCGATTTTTTGGAGTGTCGGGAGGTCGAATTCCTGATAGGGGAATCGCATGATGTTGGGATCCACGCGTCCTTCCTTGGTGCCGATGGCGATGGTATAGATTTTGATACCGAGGGTTTTGGCGTGTTCGGCGGCTTCGATGGGGGAAATTTTACCGGAGTTGCTGGCGCCATCGGTGATGAGGACGATGATTTTGCTTTTGGCGTCCCGTGAATCCAGGCGGGATGATGCGGCGGCGAGTGCGGAGCCGATGGCGGTGCCTTGCTCCTTGACGGTTCCGCGGTTTTGTTGGTCGTTGAGACGGACTTCATTGAGAGCGCTGCGGAGCCATTTGTGATCGAGCGTGATCGGGCTGGCGTCGCGCGGTCGGCCGGCGAAGGCGACCAGCCCCATGCGGTCATCCGGGCGGCGGCTGATGAAATCATCGACCACGGCTTTGGCGACATCGATGCGTTTGACACGTTCGCCCTGATCGATGAAATCATCGATGTCCATAGAGAGTGAGACATCAAGGGCGATCATGATATCGATTCCGCTGGCGGTTCGGCTTTGGTATTCGTTTCGCCAGACGGGGCGAGACATCGCGAATATGGCGATGAGGAGAGCGATGAGTGCGAGCGGCAGTCCAAAGCCGTTTGCGGTGTGGCGGACGCGTTTGCCCAGGCTGACGAGAGCGGATAGATTCGGAAACATCACGGCGGCATCAGCACCGCGACCGCGCCGCAGGGCGAGCAAGAGGAAGGCGGGCAGCAGCAGGAGCAGCCAACCGGGTTGGGCGAGGCGGAAATGTTCCCAAAAGGCGTTCATTTAGTGAATCCTTGGTGGAGGGTTTCGAGCAATTTCCGAGCATCAGCGATCACTTCCGCAGGATCATCGGCGGGAATTTCCTCGGCGTATTTCAACGAAGCGAGGCGTGTGAAAGCGGCTTCGGCGGCGGCGCGGGTTTCCGTGGTGAGCGCTTGGAGGGAATCGTGGCGGGAGATGAATTCTTCGTGGGTTTCAAACAAGGCGGGATCGTTGGCGGCGGTGGATAGATATTTCCGCAGGATGAGTGAAGTGATGATAGCGGTTTCCCGGCAGGTGGTGGGAGAGGTTTTTTCGAGAGCCGCTTTCGCATCGTCGAATGCGGCTTTGCGCAGGGCCATGAGATTGATGGCGGCGGGTTTGCGTTTTTTGAGGAGTATCCAGAGCAGTATGAGAAGGAGCGCGAAGAGAACTGCGGCGGCGGTCAGCCATGGCCATAGTTCGTAGCTGGGAATGAGTGCCTGGGGTGAGGCGGGTTCCATCAGTTCGAGTTTTGGTGTGTCGCTGTCCATTGCTTAAAGATTCCAAGTCCGACGGTTAACGGGCGCGTTTGCGGCTGCGGCGTTTCAGCAGTTTGTGGAGATCTGCGAGGGTGTCGCCGTGGGT
>CAYRLT010000067.1:0-4272 GCA_964425095.1 uncultured Luteolibacter sp. | reverse complement strand
ACACCCAAGCTCAGCGCACTGTGGTATCGCGAGGTGATTAAGAAAAACGCGCTCGTCTAATGAGGAAACTTCCGATGAGTCATACCCGCTACACCGCAGGCACGCTGAGCTACACCAAGCCGGCGCTCTTTGTGCTCTTTGCCTGGCTGCTGTGGGGTGATTTTTGTTTCATGATGATGGAGACGGTGGTGCCCGCGGTGGTGCCGCTCAAGCTCAACGCGCTTCAGGCACCCAACTGGGTGATTGGCTTGATTCTCACGACGGCCCCCGGTTTTTTGAACATGACCCTTTGCCCGTGGGTGAGCTTCAAAAGCGATCGCTTTCGCAGCCGATGGGGGCGGCGAATTCCGTTCATCCTGTTCACTCTGCCGTTTCTCTGCGCCTCCTTGGTTCTGCTCGGGCTTAGCGAGAATATAGCAACTTGGCTTCACGCGGCAGTGGGCCCTCTCACGGGCGTGTCACCGGCGACCCTGACCATCGGACTGATCGCGATCTTCATGTTTGCGTTCAAGTTTTTCGACATGTTTGTCGGGTCGGTTTTCCACTGCCTGTTCAACGACACCGTCCCGGTCGAATTCATGGGGCGGTTCATGGGCCTGTTCCGCATCGTGAGCACGGCGGCGGGAGCACTATTCAATGTTTTCATATTTAAATATTCGGATACCCACATGCGGGAAATCTTCATCGGGGCGGCTCTTCTTTATCTGATCGGAGTGGGCTGGATGTGTCTGCGCGTCAAGGAGGGCGAGTATCCTCCCGTGCAAGGGGAGGCGGAGCGAAGCGGGTTGCTTGGGGATGTTAAGACTTACGGGAAGGAAAGTTTTTCCCACCGGCTTTACCTGCAAAGTTATTTGACCCAGGCGTTTAGCGTGATGGCTGCGGGCAGCGGTGTCTTTCTGGTTTTTTTCTACCGGGAAATGGGGCTGAGCTTGGAGCAAATCGGCTGGCTCGCCGGGTTGGGAGGGGTGGCCGGAATGGTCGCGACCCTTTTAGCCGCTTCCTTTGTGGATCGCTGGCATCCTCTGCGCATCATGACCTATCTGGCGCTTTTCACCGCGGTTACTGGTTTCGTGAATTGGGTGTGGATACCGGTCACACTGCCGGGCCAACTTTTTTTCTGGCTTGGCATCGGCACGACCGTCACGGCGGCATTCAGCGGGGCTCTGGGAGGCATTAGCTCCTACACGATGCTGATGAGGATTTATCCCCAGTCCCGCTACGCCCAGTTTTGTTCGGCGCGGGCCGTGGTTGTTTCGCTGGCAAATATCCTTGCCGGCTTTGCAGGGGGGCTGTTTCTCGACGGCATCAAATCCTTCTGGCCCGGAGGTGGGTTCTGTTACCGTTGGCTGTTCCTCTGGTCATGGCCTTTCACGATCGCCGCTGCCGCCCTTATGATAGCGCTGTATCGTGAGTGGCGCAAATTGGGGGGCGATATGCATTACCGTCCGCCCGCTCCGTGGAATGCCGATGGCAAGGATGAGATGGGACGGGAGGAAGGTTTTAACATCCTGCTACGGCCCCGTTTGACAATGCTCTCTCTGCATCTGTTTACGGCGGGGTTTGCGCTCACCTTGCTGCTCACGCCGGTATTTTGCTTGATCATGCAGCGGCACGGTCTGATCGAGGCTTCGCGTTGGTATTTGATCGGGTTCGTGCCGGGGATGTCGCTTCTTTTTGTCCTATGGCTATGGCTGGTTCGCGCCGTGCGCAGGGATGTCGACGAATGCCTGGCTGGTCGCGTGCCGCGCCTCGGCATTCCGCACTACGGCATCCTCATGGTGCTCGGCATTCAGAGCCTGATCGCGTTTCCGATTTATTGGATGCAGATTTTCTGGACCAGCGAGCTTGACATGCAACGCGAGCTGCTTTTTTTCGCGGGTGCCAACATCCTTAGCTCTGCGGCCATTCTGATTTTTGTTCAGGTGCTGCGCTGGGTGGAAAGACCTGTCCCGTCCGACCCCGCCCTCGTTCCCAAGGAAACCGCAATAGCCATTTGAGCATCATGACAACACATTCTCCACGCCCTGTTTCCACCCTCGAAGTCTCCGGCTCGTTCGCATTAGGCTGCAACTACTGGGCCTCCCATGCTGGCATTTTCATGTGGCGCGACTGGCGCCCCGACGTGATCAACTCCGACTTTGAAACGCTGGCCGCCAACGGGATTGAGCTGCTGCGCGTGTTTCCGCTCTGGCCTGATTTTCAACCCATCAGCCTGCTCCGTGCGCAGAGTGGCCTTCCCGTTGAAATGCGATTCGGAGAGGCCCCGCTGCCGACTGATCCGGTCGGTCGGGCTGGGGTATCGGCAGAAATGTTGGAGAGGTTTGCCGTCCTCTGCAAACTCGCGGATCAACATGGCCTGCGACTTATCGTCGGGCTTGTCACAGGCTGGATGAGCGGTCGGCTTTTCGTTCCTCCGGCGCTCGAAGGGCTCAACCCGATCACCGACCCGGTCAGTATTGCATGGCAAATCAAATATGTCCGAACCTTGGTGGAGAATCTTCGCTCGGAATCCTGCGTCGTTGCCTGGGACCTGGGGAACGAATGCAATTGCATGGGCCCGTCGCCATCGCGGGAGGCCTCCTATCTTTGGACGGCTTCAATCGGCAACACCATCAGGGCTGCTGACTCCACTCGTCCGGTGATTTCCGGCATGCATGGGCTTTCGGCACCAACCGGGAACCCCTCGAGCCCATGGGTGATCGACGATCAGGCGGAATTGACCGACATCCTCACGACGCATCCCTATCCCTATTTTACGAGGCATACCCGCAACGATGCGGTGAATGCCTTTCGCACGACCCTGCACGCCACCGCCGAATCGCGGTTCTACGCGGACCTTGGTGGGAAACCCTGCTTTGTCGAAGAGGTCGGCGTCATGGGGCCCATGATTGCGAGCGAAGAGGTCGCCGCAGAGTTCGCGAGGGTCGTCCTCTATTCTCTTTGGGCCAACGACTGCCGCGCATTCCTCTGGTGGTGCAATCATGACCAGACCGAATTGGTAAACGCTCCCTACGACTGGATTGGCGTGGAGTTGGAACTGGGCCTTCTCCGCACCGACCACACCTGCAAGCCCGTGCTCCGGGAAATGGGCGCATTTCACGACTTTCTCCGCACGCTCCCCTTCGATGCCTTGCCACCTCGTCGCCCGGAAGCCGTCTGTCTTCTTACCCATGGGCAGGATAACTGGGCGGCAGCCTACGGGGCATTTGTCCTCGGCAAACAGGCAAAACTGGAAATGGACTTTCGCCACATCGACCAATCGATCCCCGAGGCTCCGATCTATCTGCTGCCAAGCATCACCGGCATGAATTGCATCCCGCGTCGCCAGTGGAGGGACTTGCTCTCCCGAGTGCGCGACGGCGCCACCATGTATCTCTCACTGGGCGATGGGATCGTGCCCCACTTCAATGAGGTCGCAGGAGTGGAACTCGTCACGCGCGCCGAGCCTACGGGCCTCGCCAGCGTCAGCTTATCCGACGCCGAAGGGTCGGTGCTCCCGTTGCTCGGAGCGGATAAAGTCGACGTGAATGCGGTCGAGGCGGAGGTTCTCGGAGTACGGAGCGACAATGGCAGCCCTGCTTTTTGGAAAAACCACCATGGCAAGGGGCAGATCATCGTATTCGCAGCCCCGATCGAAACGGCGCTGACACAACTACCCGGAACTTTTGACGCGGAGGCCCCCCCTTATTGGAAGGTGTATCAGGAGATCGCGAAATCGCAGCCGTCGCTCCGCCGATTGGAAATCGAATCTCCCCATCTCGCGGTAACCGAGCATCCCATCGACTCGGAGCATTCCGTTGCGGTGGTGATCAATCACACCGCAAGCGCCCAAACCACACGGGCTGTATTCAGCGAGGGATTCGCCATCGGTCGGATACTCAAGGGGGCGATCGAACAGATCGGCAACGGGAATGCCATGCTGACCATCGCGCCGCACGATGCGGTCGTTTTCACCCTTGAGAAATCGCAGTAGGGCGGGGGTCGTTCTAGCCCGCGTGTTCGCGGAACCGCCCTGGCGGGTGACCGACGATTTGCCGGAAGCGCTTGGAGAAGTGAAACTCGTCGGCGAAGCCGGTGAGCTCCGCGATTTCCTTGATCGGCAACTCGCCTTCTCTCAACAAAGTGCAGGCTTGTTCGATGCGACGCAGCATCTGGAACCGCGCCGGAGCCAGACCTGTGATGATTATCTCTTCCAGAGTTGGACGAACGAGTCGCGGGAACATCTCGAATATCGAAGAGGGACGATCATCAGCGGCGGAAGCACAACTGGAT
>CAYRLT010000066.1:0-4526 GCA_964425095.1 uncultured Luteolibacter sp. | reverse complement strand
GGCTTCAAGGTGGCTCGGATTGGCTGCCAAGCTGACGCGGACATTTCCATCGGGGAGCTCGCGGATGCTTTCGTATCCGAGGTGGTATTTCACATCGCCATCGCCGGCCACGAGTTCCGGCTCGTAGTTGGGAGTGAATTCGTAAAGCACCGTGGTGATCGATTTGCGGACGAAGTTGGCGAGCACATTCATCCGGCCGCGATGGGACATGCCCATTTCGATTTCCCGGACGCTGTTTGCCGGGCAGGCTTCGAGAATCGCATTCAGCAGGATCATCACCCCTTCTCCGCCTTCATTGGAAAAGCGCTTTTCGCCTAGGAAACGTTTGCCGAGGAAATTCTCGAACGCCTCCGATTCAAGCACCCAACGCAGCGCGCGGAGTTTCCGATCCGGGAAATTCTCGGTGCTGAAGCCATGGGCCTCGATCCGCTCGCGGACCCAGTGCCGGATGGGCGTGTGGTTGATGTGCATGAACTCGAAACCAATTTTGTTAGAATAGGTTTTTTCGAGCGCGGCCAACATATCGCGCAGACGCATTTTATCGCCGTGGCGGAAGTAGGAATTCCAAGCCTCGCGGTCGAGATCCGCTTCGGACAGGCTGAACTGAGACAAGCTCAGGCGAGGGTTGCGTTCCGGTTGATCTTCGAGCGGATTGATGTGGGCTTGGGTGTGGCCGAGCGTCCGGTAGTTGTAGATCAGGGCCACCACCCGGCCGAAAAACGCGAGATCTCCTTCCGAGGCGGGAGCCTCGGCAGGCGCGGCGGCAGCAGGAGCGGCGGCGGCAACCACCCCATCCCTAGGTTTCAACTGGGCCATGCCCAACTCAAAACCCTCGAAAAAAGCCGACCACGACGCGTCCACGGAGCGCGGGTCTTCACACCACTGGGTGTATTGGGCCTCCATCACATCTGCATTCTGCCGAGCCGAAACCGAAGAGTTCATGAAAAATGGTTCAAATTATGAGATCAACATGCGAATTTCCAGCTTGGCCCGTCGCGCGCGGGCATTCATTAAAGGGCGTGTCCCGCCACGTCAACCGCACAGCGGTATTTTTGCCGCGCTCGCCGCGAACCGGAACCCCATGATCGAAGTCCAACATCTCACCAAGCGATACGCCCGCCACGAAGCGGTGCGCGACATTTCCTTCTCTGTCGCACGTGGGGAAATCGTTGGCTTTCTCGGGCCGAACGGGGCGGGCAAGACGACCACCTTGCGCATGCTCACCGGCTACCTGCCGCCCACCTCCGGCACCGCACGCATCGCCGGATTCGATATTTTCCGCCAATCGCTCGAAGCCCGCCGCAAAATCGGCTACATGCCGGAAAACGTGCCGCTTTATGGCGACATGCGGGTGCGGGAATACCTGAAATTTCGCGCCCAGCTCAAAGGACTCTCCGGCGGCGACACTCGCCGACGCGTCGGCGACGTGCTCGATACCTGCGGCCTCCAATCCGTGCGGCGCAAGATGATTAAAACTCTCTCCAAAGGGTTCCGCCAGCGTGTTGGACTCGCCGACGCCTTGGTTCACGACCCGGAATTGCTGATTCTCGACGAACCCACCAACGGTCTCGACCCCAATCAAATCCGGCAAATCCGCGAGTTGATCCGCCGTCTTGCCGATTCCCACACCGTTCTGATTTCCACCCACATCCTCCATGAAGTGGAAATGACCTGCAACCGCGTGATCATCATCGATGGCGGGAAAATTAAAGCCACCGATACCCCGGCGAATTTAACCAGCCAAATGCGCGCCGCCGGACGAATTCAAGTGGAACTCCACGCCGACCCAGAGGTCGCCGCTGCTGCGCTCAAGCGCTTGGAGCGTGTGAAAAAAGTCGTTTCGGAAACCTTGGACGACGATTGGGTTCGCTTCACCGTTTGGGTGGATTCCGACACGGATGCGCGGGAGCGGATCGCCCGCCTTGCCACGCAATACGGATGGCCGCTGCGCTCGCTGTTTCGCCACGTTGCGACGTTGGAAGATGTTTTCGTCGAGCTCACCCGCAAGGATTGAAATTTCATGAGTGACGAATCTCCCCGCCCGCCGCGGCGCAAGCGCTACAGCGGCAAAAATCCCCGCCGCTTCGAAGACAAATATAAGGAGTTCGATCCATCCCGCCATGCGGAAACGGTGGCCAAGGTGATCGCATCCGGGAAGACGCCAGCCGGTTCGCATGTCCCGGTGCTGATGAAAGAATGCCTGGACGCGCTCAAGTTGCAGTCGGGCATGATCGGCGTGGACTGCACGCTTGGCTACGGCGGGCATGCCGCGAGGATTTTGGAATCCCTCGCGCCCGGCGGAAAATTGATCGGCCTCGATCAGGATCCCATCGAACTCCCGAAAACCGAACAACGCCTGCGCCTCGCGGGCCACGACGCGGAGGCTTTCATCGCAGTTCGCTCGAATTATGCCGGAATCACCAAGGTTCTCAGCGAGCAGGGTTTTCAAGGCGTCGATTTCATTTTCGCGGATCTCGGCTGTTCCTCGATGCAGTTCGACGATCCCTCACGCGGTTTCAGTTTCAAGAATGCGGGCCCGCTCGACATGCGCATGAATCCAAACCGCGGACTCTCCGCCGCAGACTGGTTGACGCGGATCACCCCGGATAAACTCGCCGAAGCCCTCCATCATCACGCGGACGAACCGCGAGCCGAATCGATCGCCACCGCCATTGCCGGGAAATCGTTCCACAGTACCTTGGAGTTGGCCGCAGCCGTTCGGGCGGTCGTGCGGGCGGATGCGGACGAAATCGAACTCAGCATACGCCGGGTTTTCCAAGCCGTGCGGATCGCAGTGAACGAGGAATTCGTCGCACTTGATGCCTTCCTCCGCGCCCTTCCAGCCTGCCTGAAACCCGGTGGTCGCGTCGCCATTCTCACATTCCACTCCGGAGAAGACCGCCGTGTGAAAAAAACTTTCCAAACTGCCCTACGTGACGGGCAGTTTTCCGCCATCAGCGAAAACGTTATCACCGCCAGCCCGGAAGAACGCCGCATGAACCCACGCAGCGCTCCGGCAAAACTCCGCTGGGCCGTGCGAGCTTGAAACAAGCTGAGGGACATGTGAAGAGCTTCCTTCGCTTCATTGGTTTTCTATGGGCACAACACTTCTTCATGTCGTAACACCTCAGATCGTCAAACCCTAACCCGTAAGTCTCGCATACTCCACAACAGACCCTTCGCACCACTGCCGCTACCCCGCATCGTCCTCGCTCCATCCTTGCGCTTCGGCCCGAAGCGCTCCCGCGCATTCGCAAACGCCTCGTTCACAAACTCTTTGCTGCCGATCACCGCGCCGTCCGTGAAATATCTCACCCGACACCGCAGCATCTTCGCTATTCCTAGATCTTTGAGCACAGTCCCGTTGTCCTTGCTCTCCAACATCTCCGCCGTGTTCATCGTGCTCTGGCCCAGACCATTGCCTTTCCCCGCCACCTCGGCGCGCCCCGGTTTCCTGCCTAACGCCAGTCCCATCAGTCGCCGATACAACCGCGAAACTTCCAGCCATTTCTCAGAATCGAAACTCACTCCCTGATCGCAAAAATACGCACGCACCAAGCCTTCGCGCGCCTTTTTCCCATTCCCCTTCTTGCCGCCGCCCACCGCTTCACCATAACTGCTCCAGCGATAATCCGCCGGATCTTTGACCATCCCCGCCCTAACCGGATTTAGATCGATATACGCCGCCATCGTCCGCGCTGCGATCCCGCTTTCCACGATCACGCTCTTGAACCGATCTTCCCACAGCGTGCCGGTGCGCGAATGCATGCGGTTGAACCACTTGGTGAAGCGTTCCAACAAGGATTTCATGAACTCACTCAAATCATGCATCCGTCGCGTAAAGCGGCTGCGGATTTTCTCCACCCTTCGCTCCGCCTGCTGCTTCGCCAGCACCAACTCCTCAGCGGCGGTCAACGGCACCCCTATTTCATCCACTGGCGGCATTTCAAACTCACCCCGCACGCGCACAACCCCAGCAACCTCCATTTCCTTCACAATCTCCGCCACCTGCGCCTCGCTGTAAAAAACGCCCAACCGTTCCAGCAATTCCTGATCCGAAATCCCACCCTCCGGCATCGGCCGAACTTCCAGCAACAAGTGGAAGTGATTGGACATCAGGCAATAAGACAACACCCGGCAACCGGTGAACCTCTCGCACATCCGCATCAGCATCCGGAAATGTTCGCGTTCATCCACCTCCAACACAAAATCCCGTCCCACCACCCGCGAGACGCAGTGATAAATCACCGGTTTCGTCCGTGAATCTTTCCACGGCACAATCCATCGCTTGCGGTTGTTCACGCCCATTGCAGGTGGCAGATTATCCACTAGCATCGGCGAGGCAAGGAAAATTCTTTCAATAAGCCTGTCTTTTTATAATGCTGGAGATCGGTGTGGAAAACTATGAATAGATCCCGCCCCAGACTTTCTTCAGACGGGCGATGGAGTCACCCCAGGGAGCCTGTTTGTAGATCCAGACCCGCACCCAGCGTATGAAACGCTGTGTCCGCTGAGTGGCTCTAGTG
>CAYRLT010000065.1:0-3585 GCA_964425095.1 uncultured Luteolibacter sp. | reverse complement strand
GATCAGTCGAATCAGGATTTTCAAGGCCGGTCAAAAAGTGGGGTTTGTTAAGATGGGCTTACAAAATCGGCTTGCAGGGCCGGGGATTTGCGGTATGTAGCCATGAAATGAAATTGATTCTCTTGATTGCCCTCACCGCTGCCGCCGGTTTATCCGTTTCCTGCAATACCTTCATCGGCCTTGGTCGTGACATGCGGATTGCCGGAGAAGGCATGGAAAAGACCGCGAATAAATCTGCTGGTGGAGAAAGTTCCGCCGATACTTCCGGCGCACCTGTTTACTGAAGCGAAAGTGCCGCCAAGTCATCTTGGGCGGGCTTCTTTTCCTAGTAACCCCGCCAAAAAGCGAGGGTGCAAACGAGTGTTGCGAGGCCGTAGCAAAGGCCGCCGATCGAGCACGCTGTCCAGCGCTTTTGATCGGCTGTTACCCAAGTCACCGCGTCCCGGAAAAGATAGGGCATGCCTACCCAGAAAAGTGAGGCGGTGAGCAGGGCGTAAGCGAAAATAGGCACTAGCAAACGTGATGAGGGATCCTTGAGGAAAGCGGATTCAAGCAAGGGCGAGGCCACCATGAGGCCCAGCACGCCGAGCGCACGGACTGCGAGAAAGTCCCTGACGCTGATCACGACGAGAATCAAGGTGATCGGCACCAGAATGCGCAGGATGCTCTTAGCGCCATTGAATTCGCCCAAGTCCATCGCAAGTGCGCTGAGTTTGCCCATATTGTCCGGAGCGATCAGCAACCAAAACCAGACGAGGCCGATGCCGAGGAGGATTTGGCCCATCATCGGATCACGCGGGAATTTTTTCAGGAATCCCTGCATCATGGTCGGTTTCGCGAGCATGATCGTGTGCAGACCGATCAGCCAGATGGCAAGAATCAGGCCGACCGTGAAAAGGGAGAGGTGTTCGTAAGGGTGCATTGGATCCATGCGGCCCCCGGACTAGGGCTCAGCGAGGCAACATTCAAGTGCCAACTCGTCGGGCGGTCGTCTCATGGTTTTTTCAGCAGGCGTTGAATCTGTTCTTGGTCGGTCGGGATTTCGAGATTGCCGAAAAACACGGTGCCTATTAGGGTCATGGTGGAAATAGCGGCTAGGACGATGAGCCAGTAGAGGATTGTCAGGGCATATTGCCATGCGAAAGGGAAAATCACGGAAACGAGCAAAAAACTTTTTCGATTTGCGCCTGGCTAGTCTGGTCTCTTATGAGGCTTTGAGTTTGGCTTCGGCCGCGGCATGCGCTTTGGTCTCTTCTCCGGTTCGGCCTCGTTGGGGTTTGAATGATTCCTCAACTGAGTAATCCTGCTTCGATAGCGAAATCTCGAGATATTACAAAACAACAAAAAGCAAGTGGATGAAACTCGCTTGAGGATTCAAACCCGGAGCGCAGCCAAGAATCGTCCTTTAGTGGGAGGTTGCTGGTATAGCCAGTCATTGTCATCGCATTCCGGCCTCTGCGAGGCGTTCGGCCATTTCAGCTTTTTGCAGGCCTGCGGTGAACTCGGATAGATCTCCGGCCATGATTCCGGTTAGGTTGTGGGAAGTGAGGCCAATCCGGTGGTCGGTGACGCGCGATTGCGGGAAGTTGTAGGTGCGGATTTTTTCCGAGCGGTCGCCGGAGCCGATCAAGGAGCGGCGATGAGATGAGTAGGCGTCTTGTTGCTCGCGAAGTTTTTGTTCGTAGAGTTTGGAACGGAGGATTTGCAGAGCGAGTTCCTTGTTCTTGATCTGCGAGCGGCCTTCTTCGCAACGGACGTAGATGCCTGTGGGAAGGTGGAAAATCTGGACGGCGGATTCCGTGCGGTTGACGTGCTGGCCGCCGGCACCACCGGCGCGGCAGACTTCGATGCGAAGGTCGTCGGGTTTGATCTCGACGTCCACTTCCTCGGCTTCAGGTAGAACAGCGACGGTGACGGTGGAGGTGTGGACGCGGCCTTGGGTTTCGGTGGCGGGAACGCGCTGAACGCGGTGAACGCCGGATTCGTATTTGAGGTAACGAAACACTTCGTTGCCGGTGATTTTGAGGATGACTTCCTTAAATCCGCCAACTTCCGACGGGCTGCTTTCAAGATGTTCGCTTTTCCAACCGCGAAGGTCGGCGTAGCGTTGGTAGGCGCGCATCAGTTCGGCGGCGAAGAGTGAGGCTTCATCGCCGCCGGCGCCCGCGCGGATTTCGATGAGGGCATCGCGGTCCTCGTTCGGGTCGGCGGGGAGCAGGGCGTATTGGAGATCGTCGGAGAGTGTGGCGATGGTGTATTCTAGGCCGGGGATTTCCTCGGCGGCCATGGCGGAGAACTCGGGGTCGTCGGATTTGGCGAGCTCCTGATTGTCGGCGAGTTGGCGTTTAGCGGACTGGAGGTTTTCCCAGAGATCGAGGGTTTGTTTGAGTTTTCGGTGCTCTCGGAGGATTTCGGTGGCGCGTTTTGGGTCGGCAAAAAGATCGGGATCGCCCACCGCATCTTCCAGTTCGGAGAAGCGTTCACGGCGTTTGGCGATGAGAGAGGAGTAATCCACGGGCGGGAGTAGAAGCTGAAAACCTGAAAAGCTGAAACGCTGAAATGAAAATCACGAAGAAAACTGTGGTTGCTTCACAGAATGATCTGTTCGGAGAGTGAGCGTGGCGAGAGCCCGTTCCTACCACGATCTTATGGCGGGCAACAAACCTGCGCCCTTGTGTTCGCGAAAACGATGCGAAAGAATGGTATTGTGCCCGGCGTTTAGATTCGCAGACTCTGCCATCTCATGCTCATGAAAACGTTACCCGTCATACTCGCGCTGGCTGCCAGCACCGCTCTCAGTTCCGCCGTGGAGAAGCAACTTTTCAACGGCAAGGATCTCACGGGCTGGAAGGGCCAAGCTGAATTCTGGAGCGTCAAGGACGGCGCGATCACCGGTGAATCGACTCAAGAAACTCCGGTTAAGGAAAACACCTTCCTGATTTGGGACGGCGAGGTGGGTGATTTTGAACTTCATTTTAAATACAAGTTCGGTGGTGCCGGGGACTCTGGAAACTCAGGCATGCAATACCGGAGCAAGATGGTGAAACCGGAATACTCGGTTGTTTCCGGCTATCAGGCGGACTGCGAAGTGGGCAAGACTTACAGCGGAATCCTCTATGAGGAAAAGGGCCGCGGCATCCTTGCCAAGCGCGGCGAAAAAGTCGTGCTCCATGAGGGCGCGGCACCCAACAAACCGAAAATCGAAGTCATCGGAACAGTCGGGGATACCAAGGAAATCCAAGCGGCGATTCGTCAGGGGGAGTGGAACGATTATGTTGTCATCGCCAAGGGCAATCACCTGCAACATTTCATCAACGGCAAACTGACGGTGGATGTGACCGACGAGACAGCCATCGGTGCGAAGACCGGGTTATTGGCCATCCAACTCCATGCCGGCAAGCCGTTGATCGTGCAGTTCAAGGACATCGTTCTGAAGACCGATAAGTGTAACTATTCAGGTCTTTAAGAAAGCTTAAGTAATTTCCTGCGTATTGATGACGACCAAATGTTGAGCGACCGTACCAAAGCCCTGCGTCCTGCAGTCCAAGCCGCCTTCGATGCGGGTGGGTTAGACGCCGTCTGCGA
>CAYRLT010000064.1:0-3570 GCA_964425095.1 uncultured Luteolibacter sp. | reverse complement strand
GGCCCATTCTCGCAGCGGAACCTTGCGGGCAACTTTCCTAAACGAGATCATCAATTCGATCGCCAAAAACGGTATTACCCACTAGATTCTCGATTGTCCCAAAAATATATTGATCTTACTATTAATTTGGACATTTAACTTAACGTTAAGTTCGTGCTCGACTAAGTATGCGACATCAGAAGCAAATGTTTCAAAAATAACTTACAAAGCACGTTTGTTAGGTTCGCCCGGGGCAAAAATTATCGTTGTTGAAGCGATAAGTAATTCCGGGAGAAGGGTTATCCGGGCAGTCGGATCTGGAATGACCTTGTATTTCAATGGGCCGCCCAGCCCTTTCAGTGAACGTAGGTATTTAGAAACATTGCAGAATCCAAAGGCTCATTACGATATTACGGACTATAAATGGACTGAAATCATACGCATACATCAAAATAACAAGCAATTGCAGAATGAAATTTCTGCAATTAGATTCAATCTGGACTCTGGCAACGGTGGTGAATCAGTTACTATCAACATTAAAAGTTCGACACGGTAACTGTACATGGCCGAATCGACATCGGGTTAGTTTTTCCAAATTGTCATCTAATGTGTTAGGGTTGGTTTGCCACGCTGTCATCGTAATTTTTGGCCGTCTGGATCGTAGGTTTTTCAAAATTGCGCCGCCGCTCTTTGGCACTGGAAAAATACGACGGGCCGCATAAAAAGGGCCATGGTAATTATCAAGAAACGATCTTGCTTGCTGAGGTAGTCTGCGCGACATGAGGAGCGCGTCGACGGGGTGTAAGGCAGTGCTAAACAATAAACTACCGAATTGTTTGGACAAGTTAAATAGTTTTGTTATGGTCTGGTTATGCCGATTCAACAAGTGGTGTCGTGGCTCCACGACAAGTATATGACGATCTACCCCGAGCTTGATGAGAGGGGACGCAGAAGGTGGGCTGCAATCGAGGCGCGCTCGCTTGGTTGGGGAGGTGTTGCCGCCGTAGCATTGGCCACGGGGCTATCGGATCGAAAATCAGATCAGACACAAACTATCAAGACTCTGCTTGCGCCCCCTCCCCTAACCGTCGCTCCGTACCACCAAAAATCTTACTGCGTTCTGATCACGTGCACTGATCGCCTTCGGGTTCATCTGACGTGCGCGGTTTAATGCTGCATCCGGTCAAGAACCCTTCCAGCAAGCTGGATTTCTCTCTTTCCGGTTGTTCCCTCGGATTCGACAAGATCTAAAATATCAGATATTGCTAGAAAATACTCCGCGTCGACATGTCAGCTCATGTATTATGGCATGAACGGTCACTACGTCATCGACTCGACGACACTGCGTGCGCCCTTGTTCGAGCTCGACTCGATGAATGGAGAACTTGAGTTTCCTGAGTAGTGAATCACGAAAACAACTTCCGATCCAGAGAGCGGAATTGGATCGCCTCCAACACGTCGTTGGAACGGATTTCTGGTGAACCGCCGAGATCGGCCAGAGTGCGCGCGACCTTGAGGATGCGGTCGTGAGCGCGGTCGGAGAATCCCATTTCCTCCATGGCGTGTTCGAGGTAACCGGTGCCTTCGGCGTCGATTCGGCGAGCTTATACCATTTCTGAGAAATAATGTTACACAAGGGCAAGCTGAGGCATGAGTCTAAAAGTCTGAACGCGGGGCGAGCTTTAGCGAGCTCTGAAAATCATGGCGTATCCGAAACTTGCATAGCCGCAGTCAATGTCTAAAAGTCAAAAGTCGAAGAAACGCGAATTCTGAGCTGACCTTCCGCTTGCCCGCCATAGCTTTCTTGGCCTTCGTAGTTTTAGCGAAGTAGGCAGCGACGGCGGGACCTTCGACTTTGAGACTCTTCTTTCCCAGTCCGCTCGTTATACCGGCGCTTTTATTCTTAGAGTTGGTATTATTGAGCGTCTGCATCCCTGATTTCTTTGGTGCGACAAGGCGGCAGGTAGTTGTCACCGGTCACGACGGGGTTGCCGGTATGGTTTTCGAGTTCGAGCCGGGCGCGTTTGGCAATGCTTCCGCCGGTTTTGGCAGCATTTTCATTTTCCGTCATGCCAGTGGCATCGGTGGTTTCGGCGATCTGGCGGGTGGATAGCTCTGCGAGAGCTGTGAAGATGAGTTCCGCCTCGCTCATGTGGTCGCGCAGATTCTGGGTCTTGAGGTTTTTCAATTCCTTGTGGGATTTCACGCTGACTCCACTCCATTCCTGATGGATAAGGTTGGTGAGGATGGCGTATTCCTCGCCCTTCTTGATCTCGTGCTCGGCCCAGTAATCGGTGAGCTTGTTGCGGGTTTCCTGCCCCGTCATGCGTTGCTGAATCCATTTCTCGCTGCGTCCATGCTTTTGCCATGTGGCGCGGGCGCGTTCGAGGGAAAGCGCGGGGTCGGTCATTTCCTGCATCCGTTCATAACCGACCTTGGCGAGCCAGAGTTTGATGGGCTCGGCTTTTGGGCTGGGGACGCTCTGGACGAGTCGCAGCAGGGTCTCGGCGTTGGCAACGTCCGTGAGGCGCATTTTGCCGTCGTCGGCAGGCAATTTGAACCGGTGACAATTTGTCACCAGTTGACTCCCCTCCTTGCCAAGACGCTCTTTCAACTTGTTCCAATATTTTCTGGCCGTTTGGAAATCAGGCTGTTGGGTGAGAACCTGGACGATGTCCACGACGGAGAAAAACCAGGTTTCTGATTTCTCATCGTAGATGCGGCGGATTTCATGATCCTCAAAGATAGCGGGGATGATTTTCATAGGGAATGGAAGTCAGGAAAAGAGTTTCCGGTCCAGCGAACGGTATTGGATGGCTTCTAGGAGGTCGTTCGGGCGGATTCGCTCGGCTCCAGCCAAATCAGCGAGAGTGCGGGCTACTTTGAGGATGCGATCATGGGCGCGGGCGGAGAAGTTCATTTCCTCCATCGCGTGTTCGAGGTAGCCGGTGCCTTCGGCGTCGATTTGGCAGTGGATTTTCATTTGGCGCGGGTTCATCGCCGAGTTGGTGGCGTTCGCGGATTTCCGAAAACGCTCGTCCTGGATTTTGCGGGCTTGCACGACACGCTCGCGGATCGTCTCGGACTTATCTCCGGTGGCGGTATTCGAGGACAAGTCCCGGAAATCGACCAAGGGCACCTCCACGTGAAGATCGATCCGATCTAACAACGGGCCTGAAATCCGTTGACGGTAGTTTTCGATCTGGCGTGACGAGCAGCGGCACTGGCGTTTGGAATCCCCGTAAAAACCGCAAGGGCAGGGATTCATCGCGGCGACCAACATGAAGCGGCAGGGGAAAGAAACCGTGCCCGCGGCGCGGCTAATTGAGACCGTTCCGTCCTCTAACGGCTGACGCATCACTTCGAGCGTTTGGCGGCGAAATTCCGGCAATTCGTCGAGAAACAAGACGCCATGGTGGGCGAGAGAGACTTCGCCGGGCCCGGGATTCGTCCCGCCACCTAGCAGACCCGCGTCGGAGATCGTGTGATGGGGTGAGCGGAATGGTCGGGTGGTGAGGAAGGCGCGCTTGGGATCCAGCAAACCGGAGATCGAGTGGATCTTTGTGGTTTCGATGGCCTCGTCCTCGGTCA
>CAYRLT010000063.1:0-3301 GCA_964425095.1 uncultured Luteolibacter sp. | reverse complement strand
GTGCCGCGCGGATCATGGTGCCGGTGTTTCACCCTGCGGAACCCAAACTCGATGAGGTGACAGGTTTCGTGGAAAGCCATGGCTGCGTGAGCATGGAGGCGGAACATTTCAGCCGACGCCGCGACCAAGGCAGCGCCGCATGGCAAGTGCTCAAAGGCTTGGGCCGCAGCGGCGACTCGGTAGCGGTGTTTCCCGCGACCGTGGCCAGCCGCACCAGAGAGGACGACATTCGTTCCAACAGCCCGGCACTTGATTATGACATCTATCTTTTCAGCCGCGGCGAGTGCGAACTGCGCATCGACTGCTTGCCCACCCACCCGGTCGCGCCCGATCGTGGGGTGCGGATAGCGGTAAGTCTGGATGGCGGAGCGCCAATGCTGCTGGAGAGTCCCCCACCCCGCTATCCTCTCGATATTCTAACGAACCTGCGGCGCTTCACCACCAAGCTCAGCATCGACAAGCCGGGCCGCCATACACTGACCCTCTGGATGGTGGATCCCGGAGTAATCGCGGACAAGATCGTCCTTCACACCACCAAACCGCTGGATTCCTATCAGGGACCACCGGAGTCGTTCCGCGCTACTGCCCCGTAAACCAAAAGATTTTACCGGCCAGATCGGCTTACTGAGCAGTCCCCGATTCGGGATTGGTTACCATCTTCCTTACTAGCACCAGAATCCGCGCTGCGCTGGATTCTGGAAATCAGAGTAACGCGGACTGCACAAGTCACTCAAGAGGTTGTGAGCCATCAGGACTTAAGTCCGGTGGTATCGAATTCGAAAGCGATTTTGGACTTCACCACCTCATCCCAGCTCACTGCGGCGCCACCACGATAGCAGGCTTCTCGTGCCAGCATCGCAAGATAATGGCTTTGCGCGCTGGGAGCAACCGTTGCTTGGGCGAAGTTTTCCCGGGTGATGTTATCATAAAACGTCTTCCAGTTGTTAGTGACACCTTGGTTGTAAATGCCACGGATTTTTTCCTTCATGAAACGATCCCCGTAAAACGATTTATCACCGCGGATCACGACCTCTCCCGAGTAGTCCGCACTGAGACTGCCGTGGCTACCATGGAGCTTCACGTATATGCCATGATGGTTTTCCAGATTATGACCGTCGAAGCGCATGCCGCGGAACATGACCTTAAATCCGTCACCATAATCGTAGGTTGCCACCCAGTGGTCGCGGACGTCGCCGGGCCGGGGGGCGGGCAACTTATCCAGCAAGAATCGCCCACCCCAGCCGGTGGCAGAAAGCGGATTGCGACCGATCATCAGACTGGCCATGTCGATCGCATGAATGCTGAACTCGATGATCGACTCACCACAGAGGTCGCGCCACTGAAGCCAGTTCTTGAGTTTTGTCTCCTGGCTAGTCTGCGGGACCCGGAGCTCAAACGCCGGGCAGGTGCCTTCGATCTCGCCAAAGCCGAGCGTGCCGAGATCACCTTGGGCGACAAGACGGGCGGCCTCATTGTAATGTGCAAACGAGCGAGTCTGGAAATCGACAAGAAAACAGCGCTTTTTCTCCGTGGCCCGGCGTGCGGCTGCCTCAATGCGGGCCACCCCCGGTGCATCCACCGCGATCGGCTTGGCCAACCAAACATGCAACCCAGCCTCAACCGCAGCCTCCACCTGCTCCGGGTGGAAATACGGTGGTGTCAGGATCGCGATGATGTCGAAGCCGCCAGACTCGATCATCTTGTGGTAGCAATCCAAGCCGGTAAACCGACGGTTTTCGGGCACATGGTATTTCTCGCCCTGTGTATCAACCGCTTCCTTAAAATAGTCGGCCACAGCGGTGATTTCGAAACGCCCGTCCTTAAGTGCCATTTCACCGACCGCGTTGGATCGTCCGCCACAACCGACGATCCCAATGCGGAGTTTAGGCCCGGCGGCATCCTGCCCGCAGGCGATATGTGGCATGGCGAGCGCCGCAGTGGCCAGCCCCGTTGTGGAAAGGAAGCCGCGACGGTTGGTGGTATTTGATACAATGTTCATGAGAGTGTCGGTTAAAATTGGCGTAAGGAGTCTTGAGTAGGACCGAAATCCGGGGGTTTGCTCCCGCGCCCCGATTTTCATTGCCTGATTGAATGAAAATCGGGTTGGAATCAGCGGGTAATACAGACGGAAGATCATCAATATTTCAGCACTCGTGCGAAATCCGAACACAACTGCCCCCCCCCTTCACCGGAACGGTTAGTTTTTGTGGAACTGCCAGGATCACCGGCACCTCAGCAAGCTTCGTTGCAGGCGTGCTAAATGACCTAAGTTACACTCCCACTGTGGCAGGCATCAATCTCACTTTCACCATAAATGATGGATTCTTCAGCCGCCTCAAAGTAATGATCGTGCCCTAAGCACCTCCCTGAAGATCTGAAATCCATAGGTCCGAAAGTCTTTGACTGTCCACCCATCCACGGTTCAATTCTTATCTAAGAATGAAAACACACACCAAAACATTTCTCTTCCGCTTTTTCGGATATCTCCGTTCATTCCTGCCGGTCGCCGCGCTCGCGCTGACACTCATAGGATCAGTCTCCGCCGCCATGTTGGAAGGGGCCGCACCGAAAAACTGGCCGGCCGATCCGGAAAAACACAAGTCGGAGATCCACCGCGAGGCTACGGACAAAAAGCAAGAGGCGATGATCACAGCGGCCGAAGCGGCACAACCGGATCAAAAGGCGCTGCGTGAAGCTGCGGCGCAGGAAAATACCGCCGTCGAGGACAAACAATGGTGGTACAAGATGGCACTGGACACCCGGATCCCCTTTGCCATCACCGGAGGCGCGGTCGAATATTACCTGAGAACGGTCGAAAACAACGGCAAGCAGGTTTTGAAAGCCTATGCGCAACCCACCAGCAGTATCAATTATCAGGCCGCTGTGGTATTCCACAAGGAATTCACCAGCGGCGAAAAAACCTTCAAGAATGTCCACGTCGTCACGCTCAAACTGAAATTCTCACAGAATTTCGTCACCGAGCAGACCTCAGGCATGTTCTTCGCCAAAGAACGGGTGGTCATTCTCGATGAAGCGGGCAAGGTGCTGCAGATCTCGGGCGACGGCCCCACTGAAGTGCCGATCATGATGATGTGATTCCGATACCGTAAAGCAGGATCGCGCTGCCGCCATATTCACGCCGATCGATTAGATGAAACCCTTCGGCTGCCGGCGAGGTCTGATTGCTGGAAATCTCGGCAACCAACCAAGCATCAGGTGCCAAACGAGGCTCTAATAGTCCGCCTTTTAAAAGCACCCCAATGTGGTCCGTATCACCATAGTGTTTCCAATAGGGAGGATC
>CAYRLT010000062.1:0-16800 GCA_964425095.1 uncultured Luteolibacter sp. | reverse complement strand
ACCATTCCGCACATCACCATTACAGCCAAGGATCTACCGGCGAATTTTCAACCCAACACGGGCGGTCCGGGTTTCATGAAGATCGAGTCCGGCATGACTCTCGCCCAATGCGAGACGGAACTCATCCGCCAGACTCTGCTCAAAATCACCTCGAACCGCGAGGAAGCCGCCAAATGCCTCGGGATCAGCCGCCGTGCGCTGCAATACAAAATCCAGCGCTACGGATTGGCCGCCATCCCGAAAGCCAAACGCTGAAGTGCAAAGTGATGATTTTTGATTTATATTCAGAATCAAGGCACGGATTTTTCCAACCGTGCGGATGTGGACTGAGCCATGAAAATCCACCAGCTCAGCGTGGCCGAGGCGTTTGTCAGCCTAAACGGCAAGGCTGACGGCTTGGATGATGCGGAGGCGAAACGGCGACTCTTAGAGTTTGGCCGCAACGAAGTGGAGAAGGTAGCGCGTGAATCAAGGTTGCTCACGTTTTCCAAGGAATTCACGCACTTCTTCGCGCTCATCCTTTGGTTTGCCGCAGGCTTGGCGTTTTTCGCAGAGTGGAGCGAACCCGGGCAAGGCATGGCCACCCTCGGCGGCGCAATCCTCGGCGTGATCGCGATCAACGGAGCGTTCTCATTCTGGCAGGCTTATCGCGCCGAACAGGCGCTGGAGGCACTGAAAAAACTCCTGCCGCACACCACCAAAGTCGCGCGTTCCGGCACAATCATCCAGACGCCCTCGGCGGAGCTCGTTCCCGGAGACTTGATTCTGCTAGATTCCGGCGACATCGTCCCCGCGGATTGTCGCCTGGTGGAGGCCTTCGGCGTGCGCGTCAACAACGCCACCATCACCGGTGAGTCGATCCCAGCATTCCGGGATGCCGAGCCCTGCGATGAGGTGGATCTAATGCGGAGCCGCAATATTCTGTTAGCTGGCACTTCGCTCGTCTCGGGTGAGGCCCGTGCCCTTGTCTTCGCCACGGGCGCGCATTCGGCTTTCGGTCAAATCGCCCGCCTCACTCAGGAAACGGGCGACACTGTTTCGCCCTTGCAGCGCGAGATCAGCTGGGTCAGTCGCGTCGTCGCGGCAATATCACTTGCGCTCGGCGTGGTTTTTTTCTTCGTCGGACAAGCCCTCGGTCTGCCCTTCTGGGGAAACTTCATTTTCGCCATCGGCATCATCGTCGCCAACGTGCCGGAAGGACTTCTTCCCACTGTCACCCTTTCGCTGGCGATGGCTTCCCAGCGCATGGCGAAACGCAACGCTCTCATCCGCCATTTGCCGGCCGTCGAAGCCCTCGGTTGCACCACGGTCATTTGCACCGATAAAACTGGCACCCTCACCCGCAACCGAATGTCGGTGAAACGGATCTTCGTTTCCGCCGGTATGCGCGATGTCACTCCGGAAACGATCGCCGCGCTCCGTGGCACCTATCCGAATATTTTCGAAGTGGCCTCACGTTGCCACGATTTAAAAAAGTCCGGCGCCGAGTGGCTGGGCGATCCCATGGAAGTCGCGCTCGTCCAACTCGCCGAAGCGGCGCTCGGCACTCTTGCGGATACCGACCGCATCCACGAGATTCCGTTTGATTCGCAAAAGCGGCGACTATCAACCATCCATGCATCGGCGGACGGACCGGTGCTTTTCTGCAAGGGCGCTCCCGAAGTGGTGATTCCTCTTTGCAATCGTGTGGAAAAACCCGGGGAAACCACCGATCTCAGCGCCGATTGCGCCTCCGCCTTCATCAAGGCCGCCGAGGACATGGGGAAATCAGGACTGCGTGTGCTCGCATTCGCATGGCGGAAACTTGCTCCGGACATCGATCCCGCCACTGCCGATCATCACATGATTCTAACGGGTCTGGCTGGTCTCGAGGATCCGCCGCGTCCGGAGGTTCCCGCCGCACTGGAGCTTTGCCGAAAAGCCGGAATCAAGGTGATCATGGTCACCGGTGACCAACCGCAGACCGCAGAGGCCATCGCCAGGGAAACGGGATTGTTCCGATCGGAACAACCCATAGTCATCACGGGCAGCCAACTCGATCATTTTTCTAACATTCAACTCCAGCTCGCCTTGGACGCGCCGGAAATCCTCTTCGCTCGCGTGAGGGCGGATCAGAAAACGCGCATTGTCTCCGCCCTCAGGAAAAAACGCGAGATCGTCGCCGTCACTGGCGATGGCGTGAACGACGCGCCGGCGCTCCGCATGGCGGACGTCGGCATCGCGATGGGCCTGAGCGGCACTGACGTGGCGCGCGAATCCGCCGACATGGTGCTGCTGGATGACAATTTTGCGAGTATTGTAGCCGCCATCGAGGAAGGTCGCGCCGTGTTTTCGAACATTCGTAATTTCCTGACTTATATTCTAACATCGAATGTGCCGGAGATCATTCCTTATCTTGCGTTTGTCATCCTCCGCATTCCGTTGCCGCTCACCATCATCCAGATTCTCGCCGTGGACCTTGGCACCGACATGTTGCCCGCTCTCGGACTCGGCGCGGAAAAACCCGGCCCTGGAATCATGAAGTCGCCACCCCGCCCACGTTCGGAACGATTGCTGAGCGGTCTCTTGCTCGCACGGGCCTATCTGTTTCTCGGCATGATGCAGGCCGCTGCGGCGATGTGCGCCTATGCCTTTGTGCTTCATGGCGGTGGCTGGAATGACGGACAAGCTCTGGCAGCGCATGATCCGCTCTACCGGCAAGCCACCACCGCCTGCCTCAGCGCCATCGTCGTCATGCAGATCGCCAATGTTTTCCTTTGCCGCAGCAACCGCCAATCGCTGTTTTCCCGCGGATTCGCCGGCAATCGACTCATCCTCATCGGCGTGGCTGCGGAGATCGCCATCATTCTGCTGATCGACTACACTCCGGTGGGAAACGCGGTTTTCAACACCGCGCCGATCGATCCGCGGGTTTGGCTTTTCATCCTGCCCTTCGCCATCGCGATGATCGCCATCGAGGAAATTCGGAAATGGATCTGCCGGAGTCTATTCCCAGCCCGAACCTCGTGAACATCAGCTCACACCCATGTGAAACCCATAATCCCTCAATCCGATCAGCCGCGCTTTATTTCCCTTTCACCACCGGCCGGACGGGGACGCCTTTGCTGGCGAAATGGCGTTTCGCCTCGCCGACGGTGTGCATGCCAAAGTGGAAAATACTGGCGGCGAGCACCGCATCCGCTTTGCCGCGATCCAGCACGTCCACCATGTGATCAAGATTTCCCGCGCCGCCGCTGGCGATGACCGGGATGCCGACCGCCGAGGAAACCGCAGCGGTGAGTTCGATGTCGTAGCCGGCTTGTGTGCCGTCCGAATCCATGCTGGTCAAAAGAATTTCACCGGCCCCGCGGCGCCAGACTTCTTTCGCCCACTCGACCACGTCGAGACCGACTGGGGTGCGGCCGCCGTGCGTGTAAACCCCCCATTTGCCGGGACCCTCGCGTTTGGCGTCGATGGCGACTACGATGCACTGGCTGCCGAAGGCCTTTGCCCCTTCATCGACGAGTCCTGGATTGGTGACGGCAGAGGTGTTGATGCCGACCTTATCCGCTCCTGCGAGCAACATTTCGCGCATGTTTTCCACTGTCCGGATCCCGCCGCCCACGGTGAGCGGGATGAAACAATGCTCGGCGGTGCGCCGGACCACATCGACCATCGTCGCGCGATTGTCCGATGAGGCGGTGATGTCGAGAAATACCAACTCGTCCGCTTCCTGCGCGTTGTAGGCGATCGCCGCTTCCACGGGATCGCCTGCGTCGATCAGATCGACGAAATTAACCCCTTTGACCACGCGGCCATCGGTGACATCAAGGCAGGGGATGATTCGTTTCGCGAGCACGGGGTGAACTTCGGGAGTGAAAGCCCCCGATGCAAGAGCGGAGCACACAAAACGCCCGGCTGCGCGGGGCAGGCGGGCGTTTTGGAGAAATTGAGTGAAGCGGAAATGAGCGGCTTAGGCTCAGTCGAGCTTCGGCTTGCCGACGCGGCGGACGGAACCGAAACGCTTCTGGAACTTGTCGATGCGGCCTTCGGTGTCCACAAACTGCGCCAGTCCGGTGAAGAATGGATGCGAGTCAGAGGTGATGCCGATCGAGATCAGGCTGTGCTCCACGCCGTCGATGACTTCCTTCTTTTCAGAGGTTTTGGTCGAGCGCGAGATGAAGCGTTTGCCGGTGGTCATGTCCACGAAGACGACCGGATTGTATTTTGGATGAAGATCCTTTTTCATGACAAGTTCTGGTAAACCGCCACGTTTCCGACGCGCCGGGGGCGGGAGAATCGCGAAAAACCTCACCCTGTCAAGCTGACACCGCCCGCATTCTCCACTTTTTTATCACAGCTCCTTGATTTGGCCTCCGGTGACTACTTCTTTCTTTTTCTTGAAAATAAAACTTGCTTAATGATTATACTGTTTTGAAAACTACCCATAATTTTTTGAGTCGCTTTTGTCACAGGACGGTGTAAGGTCATCTCGTTATGGCAATTACAACGAAACGTACACGATTCTCACGCCGCCTCCCCGATCATGTCACCGATGAACTTTGCAGTGTTCTCTCTGAAAAAAAGATTTTCGGTTTCAATGACCTGTTTGAGCGGGTGTTTGCAAATCTAAAACTGCGGAATGCGGTCAGCGGCGGGGAGGAAATGCTCCGTCTGCGCGCCTACGAGAAACTTCAAAATCTCGTAACCCGCGGCTTGGTTGAAAAGCTCGGTAAGGAATACAAAGGCACGGCCCGCGTGCATGAGGCATCCAGCGCTTATGCGGCTGCTCAAGAAGCTGCCGCCCAAGAGTGAGGTTGCTTTTTCTCCGATCTTTCTGAAAACCCTAAGAACCCGCGCCCGCAAACGGCGCGGGTTTTTTTTCTACCCAATGCCCGCTTGGAGTTCTATGACCAAGGCCGTCCAGCCACCGATTTCATGCCCGACCAATATCTCCCCGTCCTGTTTCAAGTGATCATCGCGCTTGGTTTCGCCGTTGTCGTTCTCGGCGCCAGCGTGATTTTCGGCCGCTCCGGCCGGAACAACCCGACCAAGGACAGCGCCTACGAGTGCGGCATGTTGCCGATCGGCGAGGGCGCGCCGAGGTTTTCAGTGAAATTCTACTTGGTGGCGATGTTGTTCGTGCTGTTCGACATCGAAGTGGTTTTCATGTATCCATGGGCGGTCCAATTTCGTGATTTGATTCAGGATGGGCCCACCGCTCTCGCCAGCATGGCTGGTTTCGCGGGCGTCCTGGTAGTCGCCTATGTCTATGCGCTCAAGAAGGGCGCATTGAATTGGAAATCCTGAGCCCGGCCGGAGAATTCAACTGGCCGAGTCGTCGATTCAGCGGCGGCGGGCCTGTTCTTCCAAGAAGATTTCCGCGAGACGGAAACAGCGGCGGGAAAGCTCCTTCGCATCGTTGTCCCCCACAAGGGCAACGCCTTCCTCGCTGATTTCCGCGAGATAAATTTTCCACGCGCATTTCGCGAGCAACTCGGCATCGGGCTTCGAGTGGGGAGCCTGATTCGGGCGCGGTGCCTGGGGCCGCGACTGCGGTGCGGGTGACTCGGTAGGCGCATCGACCGCTTGCGAAAGATTCTCATTCTCGCCGTGCGGCGCGGCATTTTGGACAGCGCCACCCTTGCCTTTTTTCCGGCGACGTTTGCGTTTGGGTCCATCCGGTGAGGAAGAGGCACCGGATGAAGCGGCCTCGGGCTCTGGCCAATCGCTGCGTGAGGATGGAGTCTCCGCCGCCTCCGGGGCGTCCACGAATTCCGGAAATTTAGGAGCGCTCGGACGAGCTGGCGCTGAAATCACCTCGGCCATGTCGTCGGCATGTTTCGCAGGTTTCGCGGCGGTCTTCACCGCTTTCTTCGGCCGGGGATTGGAAATGCGGCGGACGCTCGGCACGGGTCCGGTCGCTGGAGTAGGGGAATCCTTAGGTGATCTTGCGGATTTTTCGCTCATAGGGTCGCGAGAGGGAAGCCTATCAACAGGGTGTCCGTCGAGAAGATTCAGTGAACAAATCCACCTCAAAAGCCGGAGAAATCCACCTCGCCATGTAGGTTCACCGTTGCGCGCTGGGCGCGACGGCTGCCAGAGTGCCGGCGATGGAAACGGCCGAACATCAGACACTGCAGCGATCGACACTTGCGAAGGTGATTCTCGCCGTAATCGGGGCGTTCCTGCTTGGTGGAATGCTGGCGGGGTGTTTTATAAAAACCGCCGCTCACCAGGAAACTCAGCGGCAATCACCTCCGCAAAAAAATGACGCCGCACTGACCCGCTTATTATTGAATGAAAACCTATCAGGAAGAGACTTCGATTTCGCCACCATCGCCGAAGCCTGCTCCGGGAAGCTCGTCCTACCACTCGATGATAGCCCCGCGCACCAACGAGTCACCACCTCCATCGGGCTCGCTCTATCAGAAACGATCGCCGCCTTGAATCAACCCGATTCCCCAGTGCGGAAACTACGTCGCATCAACGAAGCCTCACGGTTTTTCGAAGACGGCCTGCTCACCCGCATCGATGCCATGCCCGGTCTGGATTGTGAAATCCCACCTACCCGCTCCGGCGAACATCAACGCTCGGGCTACCCGGATTTACGCATCACCGATCAGAAATCCGGCGCCGTCTTTTACCTCGACCCCAAACTCGTCGAGCAAGGTTCCGCCGGCAGCACGTTCCGCAGCTTTTATTTCGAACCGAAAAATCAAACGCTCAAAATCAATGACGATGCCGTCCACTTACTTGTCGGCATCGAACACGATGGGAAAACCGGCGAGTGGACCTTCAGCGGTTGGCGTCTTGTCGATCTCTCCACCCTCCGCGTCCGGCTCAAGGCAGAGTTCCAAGCATCCAATGCCGAGCTTTATCAAAAAACCAGCCTTTCCCTGCCCACTCCAACTCGCTAGCTTCGCCACATGAAACCACTTCTTTGCCTCCTGCTTTTACTCAGCACCCTCGGCCTCTCACCCGCCGCCGCACCTCCCAACATCGTCATCATTTTCATCGATGACATGGGCTATGGCGACATCGGCCCCTATGGCGCAACCCTACAGAAAACCCCTAACCTCGACCGTATGGCGAGCGAAGGCATGAAACTCACCTCGTTCTATGCCGCTCCAGTTTGCTCGGTTTCCCGGGCACAACTGCTCACGGCTTGTTACGGCCCCCGCATCGACGTGCCGGGCGTCTATGGCCCCGGTGCCGGCAACGGGCTCAATCCCACGGAACACACCATCGCCGAGCGACTCAAGGAACTCGGCTACGCCACCATGTGCATCGGCAAATGGCATGTCGGCGACCAACCGGATTTCCTGCCAACCCGGCAAGGCTTCGACCACTACTTCGGCATTCCCTATTCTAACGATATGCAGGCCAAATCCACCGCGACCAACCAATCCGTCGTCCCCCTACTGCGCGACGACCAAGTGGCGGAACTACTAACCGACGATCAACAAAGCCGCATCGTCGAGCGCTACACCGATGAAGCGGTGCGGTTCATCACCAAAAACAGAGACCAACCATTCCTGCTCTATCTTCCACACAATGCCATCCACACCCCGATCCATCCGGGAGAAGTCTTTCGCGGGAAATCCGCCAACGGTGGCGTTGGAGATTGGATCGAAGAGGTTGATTGGAGCACCGGCCGCGTGCTCGACACCCTGCGCGATCTCAAACTCGCGGAAAACACGCTCGTCGTTTTCACCAGCGACAACGGCCCATGGCTCGTCAAAGAAGCCGATAGCGGCAGCGCCGGCCCATTGCGTGGCGGCAAAGGGAGCACATGGGAAGGCGGCGTGCGCGTGCCAACGATCGCCTGGTGGCCGGGTAAAATCGCTCCTAACACCAGTGTTGACGCCATCGCGGGCACCATCGACCTCCTGCCCACCGCCGTCGCGCTCGCCGGCGGCACCGTCCCGGATCAACCCGCGATCGATGGCCGGGACCTCTCGCCTATTCTGTTAGGCAAAACCAAAACCTCCTCACGAGACGCCCATTACTACTTTTCAGGATACCAACTCCAAGCCGTCCGCCAGGGACCATGGAAACTTGCCCTCGTCCCGCAAAAAGAAACCATGGGCCGCGACATCAAACCCGATGCCGACACCAAGACGCCGCGCCTCTACAACCTCGATGTGGAAATCGGCGAGCAAACCAACGTGGCCGCCGCGCATCCTGAAATCGTCGCCAAACTAACCGCCCTCGCGGATAAGATGACATCCGAAATCGGCGGCTCGACCCCCACCGCGCGCCGCCCAGCCGGCAAAGTGGAAAACCCGGAAATGCTCTATCCCGCCGAGCCCCGGAAGCCCGGGGCAAAACCCAAAAAGAAGTAGGCAGGAAATTAGCCTGCCGGAAGCAACACCCGCGATACTCTGCTTGGCATTTCCCCTTTAGGCTTACCCATCCACCTCAATGCGGTAGCGGGGAATCTTGGGATCGACTTCGCGGCTCCAGGCATCGATGCCGCCCCGCAATCCATAACATTCCTTCAGCCCGTGCCCGCGAAACCAAGCGACCTGATCGAGCACGTTTTTTCCGCTATGGTCGTAAAGGAGGATTGGGGTGCTCGGCTCCCCCGCGAAAAGTTGCAGCTGGAGTTCTTGGGTGAAAAATTCCGAGTCGGCGATGACCACCGCCTCATGTTCCTCCCGCGTGCGGAGATCGATCAAACGAAATTCCGCGAGTCTGGCGAATGCCGCGACGGGTTCGATCAGCATGGCCGAATCATGGACGTGGCTGGCGAGCAAATGTTCCAGCACCTCATGGGTAGGCAACTCGGAGCGCTCGCAAAGTTCGGCGAGCGTCTCATCGTTGGAAAACGCGCAACTCTGGCATCCGCCGAGGTGGTAACGGGCAAACAGGGCCCGCTTCGCGCCGGGAAGCGTATCAAGAAGCACACCCATCGGCGTGTCGGCGGAAAGATCGGTCGGCTGCATGCCGGAACAATAGCATTCGGATTTTCGATGGCACGCCGGGATTTTCCGTTGTTTCCAAACCGCTTGTTGTGAAATAGGTTTCCGCCATGTCGAAGGCTCGCGATCCCGATGAACCGAAAATCTATTTTCTGCCGAATCTCATGACGGCTTGCAATCTCGCCTGCGGATTTTTCGCAGTGCTGATGATTTTCCGCGGCTTGCTGGAAGTCGGGAACGCCAAGATCCCGCCCAAAGAATATTACGAACACGTCAAACCGTATTATGAATACGCCATACTACTGATTTTCGGCTCGTGCTTTTTCGATCTGCTCGATGGCCGGCTCGCCCGTCTCGGCGGTCAGGAATCCCCCTTCGGTCAGGAATTCGATTCACTTGCGGACATCATTTCCTTCGGCATGGCTCCTGCGATGTTGTTGTCCAAAGCCGTGCTTTTCCCGCTTGGCAACATCGGCTGGGGCATCGCCCTGATCTATTTGGTCTGCGGCGCGATGCGGCTCGCGCGCTTCAATTGCCTCGCCTCGATGCCGAAAAAACCGGGCGCCTCCACCGATTTCCGCGGACTTCCCATCCCGATGGCCGCCGGTTTCATCGCCTCGTTGACCTTCCTTCTCATCGATCTCCATCAGAACGATCACGAACTCGGATATTGGAAATATGTGCTCGGCGGTGCTATGCTCGGGCTTTCCTTGTTGATGATCAGCGATGTGCGCTACCCGAGCTTCAAGAAAGTCGATTGGCGGACGCGTGGAAACTTGGGGGCCATCGTCATCGCGATCCTGCTGATTTTCATCACCGTGCAATTCCGTTACGTGATGCCAGTCGTGGTTTTCAGTCTTTATCTGATCTACGGCATGATACGCCCATGGATTTCCCAAAAAATGAGGAAGGAAATCGAAGTGGAATCCGAGCCTGAAGACGATTCACAGCCCGAAGACTCCGCAAAACCCGAACCGTGATGGCTTCCGACCTGCCGAAACGGCCGAAATGGCTGACCGTGTTACTGGTTGTCCTGCCCGTCTGGTTGCTGGCGTCCGGCGGCGTGACTCTCTGGATTCTCCTCCATCGCGAGGGCGAACAAGCCAAAGCGGAACAACAACGCTTCGCTCAATCCGTTTCGATCCCGATGATTGCCGACGATTTGAAAAAACTCGTCGAAATCATCGGCGAGCGCAACGGCGCCAGCGAAAGCGCGGCCAAAAACCTCTCTCGCGCCGCCTCGATGATCGAGGGATTGCTCGGCCCCACCAACACCGGCTATGCCATCCGCCGCGAGCGAGGCCCAGCGGATTGGCCCTTGATCCAGATCACTCTTCAGGGAAAAAAACCGGAGCTGCCCGCCGTCTGGGTGCTCGCATCCTATGATAGCCGCCCCGGCTCGCCAGGAGTCGAGGCCAATGCCACCGGGCTTGCCGCCACCCTCGCCGCCGCTCAAGCCTTGGCCGGCGATTCGCTCGGTGTGAATGTCCATTTCGTCTTCCTGCCCCACGCGAATGACCCGGAATCCCCGGTGCTCGAAACCGCCGCGAAATTTAAACAAATGGCGGTTTCTCCAAAATCCGTGCTCTGCGTGGAAGCCATGGGCGCAGGCGAAGAGCTCTGGTTCAGTTCGCGTGATGTCTCCACCATGCCGGACACCCTGATCCAAGGATTGGGCAAAATTCGCGGAGCGGAGGTGATTTGCCTCGGCGAGGACGTGGACCTCGCCAGCATTCTTTTTGAAATGAGGCTCCCCGCGGTGCGCGTTTCCACCCGCCCGCTCGTTACACCTGCGGAACCCGATTCTCGTCCCGCTTTAGCCCCGACCGTCGCGGCCTCCGCAGGTCGCTTGGTGGAACTCATCCGCCGCAGTGCTGGATTTCCCTGATTTTAGCGGTTGCGATTTTCGCCAGCTAACCGAAAATCTCCTATCATTTTCCCATTCATGCGCCCATCCGATCTCGCCCCCACCTTCATTTCGCACGCTCCCGGATACTGGCCGCAAGAATCAATGGCCCGTTGGAGTGACCACAAATGGCAACTCCGCAACCGCGTGGACTCGCTCACCGATCTCGAGTCGCGCTTGAACCTCACCGATGTTGAACGCGCCGGTGCCCTGCTAGCCGGCCACAAATTGGCGATGTCCATCACTCCGCACTTTTTCAACCTGATCGACCGCGATGACCCGGATTGTCCGATCCGCAGACAAGTCATCCCGCGCATCGAAGAAGGCTGGAACGCACCGGAAGAAGTCGCGGACCCCTGCGGCGAAGACTCCCACATGCCCGTGCCCGGCTTGGTCCACCGCTATCCGGATCGCGTCCTGTTTCTCGTGACCGACCGCTGCGCGTCCTACTGCCGTTATTGCACCCGCTCCCGCGTGGTCTCCGGTGTCGGCGAACAGCAACTCGAAACCCAGTGGGAACCGGCATTCAAATACCTCGAGCAGCATACGGAAATCCGCGATGTCCTGCTTTCCGGCGGTGATCCCTTGCTTTTTTTCGACGATCGCCTCGATAAAATCCTCACCCGCCTACGCGCAATCCCGCACCTGCAATTCATCCGTATCGGCTCGCGCATTCCGATTTTCCTGCCCCAACGGATCACTCCAGAACTCTGCGCGATGCTCAAAAAGCACCACCCGCTGTTCATCTCGATCCACACCAACCACCCACGCGAGCTCACTTCCGAAGTCCGCGATGCGCTCGGCCGCCTCGCCGATGCCGGCATTCCTCTCGGCAATCAAAGCGTCATGCTGCGCGGCGTCAACGACAGCGTGGAAATCCAAAAAGCCCTCGTTCACAAGCTCCTGATGTGCCGCGTGAAGCCGTATTACCTCTATCAGTGCGATCTGATCAACGGCTCGTCCCACCTCCGGACCTCAGTCGCCGAAGGAGTTGCCGTCATCGAGGGCCTCCGCGGCCACACCACCGGCTACGCCATCCCTCAATTCGTTATCGACGGCCCTGGCGGCGGCGGAAAAATCCCGATCAACCCGAACTACCTCATCGACACCGCCCCCGGCCGCGTGACGCTCCGGAATTTCGAAGGCGAAATCTTCGAATATCCCGATCCCACGCCGATCCCCGCCTTGGATTTGCAACGCCTGCACCAAGAAGCGCTCAGCCGCTCGGTGTGAGTGGAATCTGCGGCGTGGTATGAACATCACACGGTCAGCGCAAGCGCGCCGCGATCTGCACGCCATCCGGGATTTTATCGCCACCACGAATCCTGGCGTTGACAGAATTCTGTCCATGTGAGATCGATATCGCATGCAAACCATCAATTATACCGACGCCCGAAACCAATTGGCGGGCCTCATGGAAACGGCCTCCCGCGACCGGGAACCGATTACCATCACCCGTAACGGTGCCGGCAAGGTGGTCTTGCTCGCCATCGAGGAATATGAGGCGATGGAAACGACGCTGCACCTTTTTTCCACCCGAGCCAACGCGGACCAGATCCAACAAAGCCTCGCGGACTATGACGCGGGGAAAATCCAGGAAGGCGAGCTATGCGACTGACCTGGTTGCCCAACGGCTGGAAGGACTATCTTTATTGGCAGGAAAACGACAAAAAGATCCTCCAGCGGGTTAATGAAGTCATCAAAGACACCCTACGAAATCCGTATTCCGGGATCGGCAAACCGGAACCTCTCAAAAACAACCTCAAGGTTGGTGGTCGCGCCGCATCACTCAAGAACACCGTCTCATTTACAAAGTCGAAGCGGAAAGCCTGCTGATCATGCAATGCCGTTTCCATTACGACGGCTGAATTCTCCGCGATTTGGTCAATTTCCCCATTCCGCTTGCGCTCGCGTTCCGGTGTCCTAGCATCCAGCGCTTCCCCAAGCCACGCCGCTGATGAACCGCATTTTCGTTGAAAAAAAGCCCGCCCACAATGCTGGGGCGCGCCACCTCCTGCATGCCCTCCGCGAATCCCTCGGCCTCCCCGGCCTGAAAAACGTCCGCTTGGTCCAGCGCTACGATATCGACGGACTCACCGAGGCCGAGTTCCACGAAGCCGCCACCCATATCCTCTCGGAGCCTCAGGTGGATGATGTTTTCTCCACGCTCTCACTCGCGGAAAACGAAACCGCCTTCGCTGTCGAGTATCTCCCCGGCCAATTCGATCAACGCGCGGATTCCGCCGCCCAATGCGTCCAGATCCTAACCGGCAAAGACCGTCCCGTCGTGTTCTCCGCCAAAGTCATCATCCTCGAAGGCTCCCTTTCCAGTGAGGAAATCGCCGCTGTTAAAAACTACGTCATCAACGCCGTCGATTCCCACGAGGTCCCCGTAGCGGCGATCACTGGTCGCCGCGAAATCTCTTCCCCTCCCGACGTCGCCATCCTCACCGGCTTCACCACCCAGAATCCCGCAAATATCCGCGCCGATCTCGGCCTCGCCATGTCCGCCGAGGATGTCGCCTTCTGCCAGGCCTATTTCCGCGATGAGGAAAAACGCGAGCCCAGCATCACCGAGCTGCGCATGCTCGATACCTACTGGTCTGATCACTGCCGGCACACAACATTCCTAACAAAGATTGACGAAGTAACCTTTGATGCCGAAGGCACCGCCCCCATCCAGTGCGCCTGGCAAACCTATCAGGAAACCCGTAAAAACCTCGGCCGCTCCGACAAACCCGTCACCCTGATGGACATAGCCCTCATCGGCATGCGCGAACTCCGCGCCTCCGGTGAGCTCGATAACCTCGAAGTCTCCGAAGAAGTCAACGCCGCCTCCATCGTTGTCCCCGTCACTATTCAAAATTCCACGACGGAGGAGTGGCTTGTCATGTTCAAAAACGAGACTCACAACCACCCCACCGAGATCGAGCCCTTCGGTGGAGCCGCCACCTGTCTTGGTGGCTGCATCCGGGATCCTCTATCCGGTCGCTCCTACGTCTATCAAGCCATGCGCGTCACCGGCGCGGGAAATCCTCTAACGCCCTTCGCGGAAACTCTTCCCGGCAAGCTCCCGCAGAAAAAAATCTGCCAAGTCGCCGCGAAAGGATACTCATCTTACGGCAATCAGATCGGCCTTGCCACCGGCCAAGTCGCGGAAGTCTATCACCCCGGTTATGTTGCCAAGCGCCTTGAAATTGGTGCTGTTGTCTCCGCTGTCCCGCGCTCTCACGTCTTCCGCGGCACTCCTGCTCCCGGCGATGTCATCCTGCTCATCGGCGGGCGCACCGGCCGCGATGGCGTCGGCGGTGCCACCGGCTCGTCCAAGGAACACACCGACACCGCCCTCGAAAACTCCGCCGAAGTCCAGAAAGGCGACGCCCCCACCGAGCGCAAAATCCAACGGCTTTTCCGCAACCCGGAACTCACCCGCAAAATCAAAATTTGCAACGACTTCGGCGCCGGCGGCGTCTCAGTCGCCATCGGCGAGATCGCCCCGTCGCTCGTCATCAACCTCGATGCCGTCCCGAAAAAATACGACGGACTCGACGGCACCGAACTCGCCATCTCCGAGTCCCAAGAACGCATGGCCGTCTGCGTCGATCCCAAGGAAATTGCCTATTTCATCGCCGAGGCCGACAAGGAAAACCTCGAATGCGTCCACGTCGCCGACGTCACCGACTCCGGCCGCCTCGTCATGACGTGGCGCGGCAAAACCATCGTCAACCTCTCCCGCGCCTTCCTCGACACCAACGGCGTCCAACAAACCGCCAAAGTCCACGTAGCTGGAGCATCCTGCTCCAGGCCGTCCAAGGAGCGTCTCGCTCCAAGTCTCCACTCTCATCTGCGTTCCCTCAACGTCTCCTCCCAACGCGGCCTCGGAGAAATGTTCGACGGCTCGGTCGGTGCCGGCACCGTGCTCTGGCCTTTCGGCGGAAAACACCAGATCACCCCGCCGGACGCGATGGTCGCCAAGTTGCCATTACTCGAAGGCGATACCGACACCTGCACATTCATGTCTTGGGGATTCGATCCCTATCTATCGGAAAAATCTCCCTTTCACGGTGCGGTTTACGCCGTCACCGAATCCGTCTGCAAAGCCGTTGCCGCAGGCGCGCAACTCTCCGAAATCCGCCTCACGCTCCAAGAATATTTCCCGAAACTCGGCAACGATCCGTCCCGCTGGGGCCTGCCATTCGCTGCATTGTTAGGAGCCTTCCACGCCCAGCACTCGCTGCGTCTCGCCGCCATCGGTGGCAAGGACTCGATGTCCGGTTCCTTCAACGAGCTTGACGTTCCGCCCACCCTCGTTTCCTTCGCCCTCGCCCCCGGGAAAGCCAGCCTCGCCCTAAGCCCCGAGTTCAAGAAAACCGGCTCCACCATCTCGCTCGTCGAGGTCCCGCGCGATGCCGACAATCTCCCGGATTTCGAAGCGCTCAAACAAACCGCCGCGCAACTGCATCAACTCAACACCGAGGGAAAACTCCTTTCCCTCCACCACATCGGAGCCCCCGGCCTAGCCACCGCCCTCGCCAAAATGGCCTTCGGCAACCGCATCGGCTTCCAAGGGAGCGCGGGCATCCTGCCCGCATCTTTCTTCACCGAAGCCTACTTTGCCTTCCTCCTAGAATACGAAACCGTGGCGGCGGATTGCATCCGCCAAGCCCTGCCATCGCTCATCGAAATAGGCACAACCACCGCCGAAGAAACCCTCATCCTCAACGGCGAATCCCATTCCCTCACCGATCTCCAGTCCGCCTGGGAATCCACCCTGGAACCCGTCTATCCAACTCGGCCGGAGGCCGGATCGGAGATCGTAGATAGTGGATCGAAGATCGTGGATGCTCCGCTCTTCTCTTCATCCACAATCCACGATCCACGATCCACTATCTCAAAACCAAAGGTTTTGATCCCCGCCTTCCCCGGCACCAACTCCGAATACGACTCCGCCAAAGCCTTCCGCGAAGCCGGAGGTGCTGCCGAAATCCTCGTTTTTCGAAATCTAACAGCCTCGCACATCGAAGAATCCATCGCAGCCCTCGCCGCGCAAATCCGACAGTCGCAAATCCTCATGTTCCCGGGCGGTTTCAGTGCCGGTGACGAACCTGACGGCTCCGCCAAATTCATCGCCACCATCATCCGCAGCCCACGCGTCGCCGATGCCATCATGGACCTGCTCAAAAACCGCGACGGGCTCATCCTCGGCATCTGCAACGGCTTCCAAGCCCTCATCAAAACCGGCCTCGTGCCTTATGGGGAGATCGTGGCTGGGACTTGTAGTGCCAGTCCGTCGGGGGGACATCCTGTCGCCCCGCTGATTCCTCACGATCCCGCTTCCCAGCCGACGTTGGTCCACAACGCCATCGGCCGCCACATCTCTCGTTACGCCCACACCCGCGTCACCAGCACGCTCTCCCCATGGTTTGCTGACAACCAAGTCGGCGACATCCACACGATTCCACTCTCCCACGGCGAAGGCCGTTTCTACGCCAGCCCGGAAATCATCTCTCAACTCGCCGCCACCGGCCAGATCGCCACCCAATACTGCGACGAATCCGGCATTCCCTCGATGGACATCGCCCACAACCCGAACGGCTCACTGGCTGCCATCGAAGGCATCACATCTCCCTGCGGCCGCATCCTCGGCAAAATGGGCCACACCGAACGCGCCGGCACCCAAGTCGCCAAAAACATCCCCGGCACCAAACACCAGCCGATCTTTACAGCCGGAGTCGGATATTTTTCCTGATCGGGTTCAGCATCCAGCCACGATGCTCACCCTCCCCACAGCCAATTCGTTTTCACCACCCTCGAAAGATTTTTTGGAATCGATTCATAGCTTCAAATTCACAGCCATCCCATAGGCTACGCATGGTGGGCCAAGAGCCTTGAACTTCCAAGGCTTTGAGAGGGTTTTGAAGGAATGGGGATTGCGACTTTTTTTGAGGCAGTTGATTGATTGTTGATATTACGCGGCGCTGCTGTCCC
>CAYRLT010000061.1:0-2019 GCA_964425095.1 uncultured Luteolibacter sp. | reverse complement strand
GTGGCAGGTGTGGATGCAACTTCCCGCGAACTATCCAACGCCACAGATCGGGCATCCGCCACTGCGGTTTGTGCGCAGCCGCAGACCCGAGGCGTTCACGCTCGGCGTGGAGACGCATCGGATCGCCGGCCACGCGGTGCGGATCACGGACCCGGACCGCACGATTGTGGATTGTTTCCGCCACCGGGGGACGGTGACGCTGGAAGTGTGTCTTGAGGCGCTGCGAGAGAGGCTGCGGAATCGGCGTCAAAGCCTGCCGGCCCTTGAGAATTACGCCCGCAAGCTGGGAGCCTGGCGCGTGATGAAGCCGTATCTGGAGGCACTGGCATGAAGAATGTGGCGGCCTCCGTGCGGACCCGGTTGTCGAATCTCGCCAGGGAAACGGGAACTCCCTTGGCTGTTTTGATGGAGCAGTTCGCGCTGGGGCGTTTGTTGTGGCGATTGAGCCGTAGCGCTTCGGCGGATCGTTTCGTTTTGAAGGGGGCACAGTTGTTTGCGCTCTGGGCAGATGCGTCGCACCGACCCACGCGCGATGTGGATTTGCTGGGCTCGGGAGAGGCGTCGCCTGAGAGTTTGAAGAGGTTTTTTGAGACGCTTCTGGATGGCTCGGTCGAACCGGAGGATGGATTGGTATGGGGAAAAGTGGAAGCGGCTCCAATCCGTGAAGACCAGCAATATCAGGGAGTGAGAGTGGTCACGCATGCCACGCTAGCAGGGGCGGTGGTGCGGGTGCAGATCGATGTGGGATTCGGAGATGCCGTCACCCCAGGGCCAATGGAAGTGGAGTGGCGGGAGTTGCTTGATTTTCCCGAGGCGCGGCTTTTGGCGTATCCGCCGGAGACCGTGATCGCCGAGAAGCTTGAAGCCGCCACAGTATTGGGTTTAGCCAACAGCCGGATGAAAGATTTCTTTGATCTGGATTGGCTGTGCCGCCACAGGGAGTTCGATCTCGCGATTCTGCGGGAAGCCGTCCGCAATACCTTTGCGCGGCGGGGCACGCCAATGCCGAAGGGGATGCCAGTGGCGCTCACGCCAGATTTTGCAAGCGATCCGGGCAAGCTTACGCAGTGGTCCGCATTTCTAAGAAAAAACGATCTCAAAGCGGATTCACTTGGTGCAGTGATCCAACGCTTGGCCGAGTTTCTCGGGCCGGTTCTGGGCGATGAGAAGGACGCGAAGCACTGGACTCCGTCCAATCAATTGAAACAAGCCAATCCAGTCGCCACCTAATCAATCATGAATCGACTCGCTGTCTTCGTTGTATTTTTCATTCTGGCGTGGTTTGTGCCTGCCTGGCCGTTGCTGTTGGTAATCGGCGTCATTTGGTTGATAGCGAAGTTGCAGTCAGGAGGAGGCAAGGAACCGCCGCCGGATGAGGGTGGCGAGGATCGGCCTGAACCGCCTCCCACTGGCGGCGACGCTCAGCGATGGACACCCTTTCAAAGGTCTTTGAGGAGGGAGTCGAAGCCGTTTTTTCGCGGAACGAAAAGGTGAGATAGATGCTTAAAGGTAAGCCCGTTCGTTGCTCTACAGCGAGAGGGTTTGCATCGCCGAGACCAGGTTTTTTGTGATCGATGCCATGGCCTTGAAATCCAGCGTGTCCACGGTGTCGGTGTGCTTGTGGTAGTTCGGATTTCGGAAGAGGGCGGTATCGGTGAGCATCAAGGCGGGGAAGCCCTCGTCCCAGTAGCAGAGGTGGTCGGAGAGGCGCATTTCGGGCATGACGAGCGGGAGAGTGGGCACAGGGGCCCTGGAGAACGCGCCATCAAAGCGGGCGAGGAATTGAGCTGACTGCTCGTCACCCACGATGGCGATGTAGTTGCCGACCGTTGGATCGATGCCACGGGAACGCGTAAATTCGATAGTCTCCTTGGGCATGCCGTAAAGCGTGGGCAACTCCTGCGAACCGGGCTTGTCTGTGAAATAGCCGAGGCTTTCGAGGCAGATCATGCCTTGGAGGTTGTCGCCGTTTTTTCGGCAGTATGTGGCATGAACGCGGCTGCCCATGGACTCGTTGGT
>CAYRLT010000060.1:0-3944 GCA_964425095.1 uncultured Luteolibacter sp. | reverse complement strand
GTGTGCAATACCGTCTCGGTGTTGCCGCTCCGGGTTCCGAACTCGACCTTGTACTTGATAAGCCCCGGCTTAAGTTTGACGGAGAACGCATAGCTCTTGTCCGCCTTGGGTTTCTGGCTCTCGGTTTTGACAACCGTATCGTCCGCATAGACCTTCAGGAACACAGAGTCGGCGGCCTGGTCCAGGGTTCCGTTGTAATACAGCGTGCCTTCGTTCTTGTCATCGCGGGCGTAGAACTGGTTGTCCTCGGGTTTCTCGTCCTTGGCGGGCGCCCGCTCCACCCAGGCGTCTTTCTCCGGTTCCGTGACCAGGATCGTGGTTGCGGCCGTCACCTCCGCGCCGCCGTTGTGGATGGCCGCCGTGACGGTCATCTTGCCGCTGTTCTGTGCCCTCCTGAGGATAAGTTTCCCCGGCGCCGTCTCCTTGATTACGGCGAGACCAGAAACCGTCCACGCGTAATTCAGATTGCCGGCGCCGCGGGCCTCCATCTCGCCCAGATTGGCGACCTGCGGCACGACCTCGACCGTCTCCCTGCCATCCCACCGCGGCGGAGCCTTCAGGATGAAGACCGGTTCCGGGATATCTTCCTTGATCGTAACCGATATATCCTTGGTCTTGATCTCGTTGGCATAGACCGCCTTGAACTGGAGAATCGCCGACTGGTCTCCCACGACGCGGCCGGCATCCAGCGTGAAGGCGAACCGATCCACGGCGACGACCGTCTCGCGGCCGTCACGCTTGAGAATCCAGTAAACCTTCTGCGCGCCGCCGGCCTTGACAGACACTGATGCGCTTTTGCCTTCGAGCACGGTTAGCTTCTTCTCCGAAACCGAGAAATCAGTGCCGGGCTGCACAAGAGGACCTGCAAGAGTCTGCAGCGGCTTCTGATTCTCATACGTCATCTTCAGCCAGTTGTCGGAACGCGCGACGCTGGAAATGCGCGCCTCATCAACGTCCACGTCATCGCCCAGTAACGTAAAGGCTTGAGGATTCGTATTGCCCGGCGAGGGAGCTGACGACGCGGTGGCGTCAAGCACGCCATTGATATATATTTTCCCAGTCCCATTTAAAGAGGTATAAGCCACGTGATACCATTGCTGCGCGGCGAGTGCGGTGGATCCGGTAACCATGGCAGCCCCAAGGCAGGTGACAGGAGCTGGCAAAACACTGGGGCTTCCCCAAAAGCCAATCTGGTTGGTCCAGGTATTCCAGCCATAGGCATTCTTGTTTCCCCACGCCAACGGCATGGTCCACCCGCTGCTGAGTAGTCTTGCCCGGATCCAGACCTCGCCTGTGGTGGTGGTCTGTTTGCCCGTCGGAAAATGGTTGATTTTCGTCGCACTGATGTCGGCCGTCTTGATGCCTTGCAGCCTCCATGCGGAGCTGCCGATCACCGCCGTGCTCGGGGTGGCGCCGTTATTGACCGGTGAGGTTAAGCCGGTTGAATCTAGGACATTTCCGTTCATGTGCAGGACCGAACAATAGCCGTTCGAGTCATTGAATACCGATTCTCCTTTGGATTTGCTCACGGCATCTGCCTTGCCCCAATACACTTTGATTTCCTGGCGCGCGTTGGGGGCAATGCTTGGGATCTTCACCCACACGGCAGCCCGGCCGTTGACGGAATCCCACTGCTCAATTTCATAGGAAAGTGCGGTTCCCGTTGCGGTGGTAAAGCGGATGTCCCGTCCGTCGGCCGCAGCCTGATTGAAGGGGAAATTGGTGGAGTTAAACCGAACAAGAAGCGGGAAATTGGTTTCCGCGGCTCCCGAGGTAATATTGGCACCATCCGGGGTGGTCAGGATGAACAAGGAGCCGGAATAAGTCCATGTTTGATAAGGGAACTGCGCAACGGTGGTAATGTTCCAGGTGGTGTCGTTGGCAATGCCCGCAAAGCTGTTGTTGGCAATATCCTTGATCGCGGTCGGAGAGATTTGAATAACATAGTTTTTTCCGACCGCGAGATCTGCAGCCGGATTGATGGTCAGAACTTTGCCCGAGATCGAGACCTGGGTGGTGTCTGTAACCGCAATGGTCGTCTGCGTCCCATCGCTCAGGTTCTTGACCGTGATATCGCCGGTGCCCCGGACGATGGCTTCATTGAAAGTCGCCACGAGATTATCATCGACGACAACGTCGGCGTCGTTGTCTGCGGGATTGAGCGAGGAGATCACGGGTGGGCCATAACTGGTGGCTAAGCCATATTTTTGCGCCAGATATACGCCGACCTGATCGGCTTCCGCCGCCGAGAGGACGCGGTTGTAAATCAGGATCTCGGCGATGTCGCCATCAAGCCCCTGCCCGGCGCTGCCGTTCCCGATGACAAGCGCACCACCGGCATTGAAATTTCCGCCCGCGACACCTTGGCTGATCCCGTTGAGCGACATCTCCCAGGCACTCGCCGAACTGGAGATGGAGAACAGGTGCGATCCGGAGACGGGCATGTCACAATAGCGTTCCAGCCGACTTCCGCGGAAAAATCCCGGATAGGATTTGCCGTCACTATAACGCCACCATTCGCCATCAGTAGTTGCTCTTACCAGCGTGTAAGAGTTATCATTGTTGATGGTCGTCACGATGAAACCCGTGGCGGCCGTTGGAAACTGGGACGATAGATTCGCCGTCGTGAATGAGGAGGAGTCGTTGAACCGGATGACGGGTTGCCCGTTGAGCACGCCGGTCTTGTAAATGGGTGTGCCGGCAGCCGTGGCATGGTTACCCAACCCGGACATATCGTTCCAGGTCGTCACCGTAGCGCCATCGCTCAAGCCCGTGAGCTGCGATGCGTCCAAATGCAGTTTCAGGTCAGCGGTGACGGGCGGCGTTGCGCTGGCGGGAGCCGCCAGCATGATTAGCACGGCCAGCGCGAAGGCGGGACCTGCGAGGATGCGATGGAATAAATTGCCTGGTTTCATGGTCATTGTTTCGTTGGTATTCAGATTTTTGGGAAATGCGGCTTAGGGCTGCTTGATCAGATTGAGGTCACGAGTGGTGAAGGGCGCCTTTCACTCCAAGTCAGATTCCTTGAGTCCCTCGATGTAGCAATCCACATGGCCGATAGGAGCTTTGGTTGTCGGATCGTAAAACACGTTGCTATACACTGCGAGGGAGTTGGTGCCTTTTTTCAAATGCTTGGGATCGACAGAGCTCCAAGGCGCGTAGTGGGGGGTACTCAGCCACCACCCGTAGCTCGCAATCCGCTGTCCATTCAGATACACATGGAAGCCTTGTTTGACCAGGATGCTCAAGCGGTAGGAATCGAAGTCCAGGGCATCCACTTCGAAAGTCGTGCGCGCGACGATGAACTCTCCTTTGCCCCAATCCGATTGATTGACTAATGCTTTATTGCCCCCTGTGATGAGACCGGTGCCGATGGGTGCGCGCCCCGAGCTCCACTTGCTGTCGTCATACTCGGGCTTGAACCAGTCCTTCAAATCATCTGACAACTGGATATCGCGAAACCGTCTCGCCTCGTGGATTGGAAGCTGGTCTTTTTCCACGATGGGATCAAAAGATTTGAAGCGCCAGACAAGCTCTGACGATGGCACCTTCCCGATCGGTTTCCAGCCGGCGGCGGGATTTCGGAGTTTCGCGAGGTCGATGAGGGTGCTCACGATGCCCGGCCTATGGGCTTCCTCTGCATAGTCCTTGGCTTTAAGCCGCTTGGCGATTTCCGGGCGGTAAACCGTATAAAGGATGTCCTCGAGCTCCTTGCGCTGCGTGGGATCCAGTTTTTCCCGAACGGAGAAAAACCCGAATGGCTGTCCGGCTGGATTTGCGCCTGGAGATGCCAAGATGCCGGTGAGATCACCGGTTTTCAATTGGCTGAATCGCGCTTGCAGGGCAGTGGCGAGTGCAGGGGCAAGGGTGGGGTCGTTCTGCATGCAAACCTTCAGGGTTTGTATGATATTATGAGCTCCCTCGGGGGCACGGTCACCGCTGAT
>CAYRLT010000059.1:0-6629 GCA_964425095.1 uncultured Luteolibacter sp. | reverse complement strand
GCCCGAACTTGATCCTTGGAACCCGCAAAACGACACGCTATCACCCACCCATGCACGACTCCCGCATCGACGCCCTCGCCCGCCAACTCGTCCGTTATTCCACCGCACTCAAAAAGGGAGAGAAGGTCCTGATCGATCTGCACGACGTCCCGGACTCCATCGGCATCGCCCTGATCCGTGAGGCGCGGGCCAAGGGCGCACTGCCATTCATCCGAGTGCATCAAGGCCGCCTGACACGCGAGATGCTCAAAGGCGCGGATGACACGCAATACGCCGTGCTCACCAAACACCTGCTGGCCGAAATGAAAGACATGGACGCCTACATCGCCATCCGCGGCGGCCACAACATCGCCGAAACCTCGGACGTTCCGGCCGATCGAATGAAACTCGCGATGCGGCACATGCGCCCGGTGCTCGACCACCGCATCAAGAAAACCAAGTGGTGCGTCCTGCGCTGGCCGTCACCCTCGATGGCCCAACAGTCGGGCATGAGCACCGAGGCCTTCGAAGACTTCTACTTCAATGTCTGCCTGCTCGATTACAAGGCAATCCAACCGGCCATGAATGCTCTCCAAAAGATCATGAACCAGACCGACAAGGTGCACATCACAGGCCCCGGCACGGATCTTCGTTTTTCAATCAAGGGCATCCCGGCATTGGTTTCATGCGGAAACTACAACGTCCCAGACGGCGAGGTCTTTACTTCGCCAGTTAGAGATTCCGTCGAAGGCGCGATCACCTACAACGCGCCCACGATCTATCAGGGAATCCCCTTCGACAGCATCCGCTTGGAGTTTTCCAAAGGAAAAATCATCAAGGCCGAGGCCGGCTCAAAAACCAAGGAACTCAACAAGATCCTCGATAGCGATGAAGGCGCGCGCTACATCGGCGAGTTCGCCCTCGGTGTGCATCCGTTGATCCTCGAGCCGATGCGCGACATCCTCTTCGACGAAAAAATCGCCGGATCGTTCCACTTCACACCCGGCCAAGCCTATGAGGACGCGGACAATGGCAACCGCTCGCAAGTCCACTGGGACATGGTCAGCATCCAGCGCAAGGACTGGGGCGGCGGCGAAATCCACTTCGACGGCAAACTTATCCGCAAAAACGGCATCTTTCTGCCCAAGGCGCTCGCCAAGCTCAACGGGTAAAACCATGAAACGAATCATCACCGTTGTCACGGTCTCGGCATTCATCGGTCTCTTCTCCGGCAAGGTTCAGGCGGAGGAGAAACCGGCCCCGGATCCGCGAGGCGCGGCACCACGGGTGTTCAATGTTCTCAAATACGGAGCGGTAGGAGACGACAAAACAGACAATACGGCGGCCTTTACGGCATGCCTCAAGGAACTGATTTCAGCTGGAGGCGGGCGGATGTTCGTGCCGGACGGGGTCTATCTCGGCAACATCCAGATCCCTGCTGTTTCAAAACCCATACCGAGTTGGATCACCGTGGAAATCGCCGGAGAGCGCGAACCCACCCCGGTTTTCGGGACCATTGGTTCATTCCCGCTGATGAATCACGGCACGATCATCAAAAGTCTATCCAAATCGGGCGCTGCAGTCATCTCCGCCAGCCAATCGCCCGATTCACTTTATGGAGGATTCTCGGCGGTTCATGTGGTCATCAAAAATCTGGATGTCAGGACCTATGACAATCCGAGCATCGGCGGCATCGACCTGCATTACGCCCTGCAATGCAGGTTGGAAAACGTGTTCATCAACACCGGCCTCTACAACGTGCAAGCATCCAAACCCACCCACCGCACCAGCGGACTGATCACTCCGGCGAATAACAACGCGGCATTGACGATCTTGCGGAACGTGATCGTGACCGGATATCATACCGGCATCACGGTCAATGAGCACACCGACGGAGACAACATCAATCTGGCATCTAACATCAATGGCTTGGAATTCCTCTTCGCTCATCACGCGTCCCGTTTTGGCCGGGTAGGCGCACAACGTTGCACCAACGCGATCACAGTGACGGGCAAACACGGATTTTCAATCGAGCAACTGGATATGGAGATGGCGGGAAAAGGGCAGACCAACAGCCAAAACGAATGGCAGGCTACAACATCCCATCTCAACGACCCTGAAAATCTCGGCATTGCCGATATCAACTACTGGACCGTCGAGGGCGGTGTCGGATCGGTTGAAAAATTCACCAAAAACGGCGGCGCTTCGGTCCGGGCCCGAAGAATCGGCAGTAACTGAATGTGGCCGATTCTCTGAGGTCAAAATAACCCGGACATCATTAACCGAACGAACCGGTTGAATAAGGAATCGCAACTCCTTACTGATAAGTCCCTGTTTTGCCCTACAGCATGATTTGCCGCAAAAATCGTGATTGTGATAATTTTTTGAGGTTTTTTGCGCCTCTTTTCGGCTGACCGATTGTATTCTACTTTGCGGACTGTCCAGTATCTCTCTCACTGCCTGCGCGGGCGGCGGCTCATTGCCAGGCGCAATAGAAGAAGCGGCAAGGCGGAGATACCAACTGCCGCCAGCATGGTTTTCAGCGCTGGATAGACGCGTGGGCGACCAAGCGCCAGAGCGACCAGCGATTCGCGGACGACCTGATCACGCGGGACATAAAACAATTCGTGCCCTGGCATACCCTGAACACTCTCTTCACGTTTGGCTGTCGCTCCGAAACCGGTGTGAACCGGCCCCGGACAAACTGCCAACACCGGGATACCATGTTCGCGAAGCTCAATCCGCAGAGCTTCCGAAAAACTCGTGACGTAGGCCTTGGTCGCCGCATACACCGCGAAGTCCGGGATCGGCAGCAAGCTGGCAAGCGAGCTCACATTGACCACCGCGCCACGGCCATTGCGGATCATGCCGGGAACCAGTGCGTGCGCAAGATGGGTCATCGCCTCGATGTTGACGCGCAGCATCGCTTCAAGTTTCTCCCACTCCGCCGTCGCAAACTCGCCGTAATCCCCGAGTCCCGCATTGTTGACTAACAAATCGGGCGAACTCCCCTGCTCGGCCAACCATTGGACCAAACGCACGCGCTCGCTATAAACCGCCAAGTCCGCAGCCACCACCGAGACCGTCACCTGGGGAAACATCCCGCCGATCCGTAACGAGAGATCTTCCAGCACCGACGCGCGCCGGGCAACCAGCACGAGGTGTCGCACCCGAGGGGCGAGCTGCAGGGCGAATTCCTCGCCTAGGCCGGAAGAAGCGCCCGTCACCACGGCGCATGAGAATGAGAGAGCATCGGACATGCCGTAGAACTACACCACCGCCGCCCATTGCGCCACCCGGGATTTTCTTATCAGAGTTCGATCCGCCCTTGCGCGGCCACGGCGAAAACACCATTCTCCCGCCATGAGCCAAGATGTGATTTCCCTCCTCCAGCAATTGGTCCGCATCCCATCGGTCAATCCTGACAACGCACCGGGCACCGATGAGACCGGCGAGGAAACTCTGGCGATTTTCCTCTCAGGCTGGTTGGAATCCATCGGCGCCGAGGTTTTACTCGAGGAGATCAAACCCGGCCGACCCAATCTCATCGCACGCTTCGCCCCACTCGATGGCCGACCGCGAATTTTGTTAGGCCCGCATCTGGATACCGTAGGAGTCGGCGGCATGACCATCGATCCCTTCAGCGGAGAGATCCGCGAGGGCAAATTGTGGGGCCGTGGCGCATCCGACACCAAGGGGCCGATGGCCGCCATGCTGTGGGCGCTGCATGAAAACCGCGAATGCCTCGCGGAACTGCCGGTAGCGGTCGATTTCATCGCCTTCATGGGCGAAGAATCCGGCCAGTGGGGCTCCAAGGATTTTGCAAAACGCCATGGTGCGGACTATCAATTCGCACTGGTCGGCGAGCCGACCGCCATGCAGATCGTGCACATCACCAAAGGCTCGATGTGGGCCACCCTGCGGGCAACCGGCAAAGCCGCGCACAGCTCGATGCCGGAACGCGGGGAAAACGCTATTCTCAAACTGACACGCGCGCTCGACCGGCTGGATTGCCACCTCGGCGCGGAACTCGCCAGCTTCTCACACCCGCAACTCGGCCACTCGACTCTCAACATCGGACTGATCCGCGGCGGCGCGCGGCCTAACATCGTGCCGGACCTCGCCGAGGCCGAGCTCGACATCCGCCTCACGCCGTCACTCGTTGCCGCCGGCGGGGCCTTGAAGCTTCTAGCAGATACCATCGCGTTTCACGATTTACCTGTGGAAATCGTCAATCCTCATGAAAATCCGCCGATGGAAACGGCGGCGGAGCATCCGATGATCCAAGCATTGCTCGGGCTTGGCGCACAACTCACCGTCGCACCATGGTTTTCCGATGCCGCGCATCTATCAAACGGCGGCATCCCGAGCATCTGCATCGGGCCCGGAGTGATCGATCAGGCACACACCGTAGACGAGTTCATTGAAATCGACGCCTTGAAACAAGGAGCGGAGTTCTTCACCCGCTTCATCGCGGGACTCGCCGGGTGAACACAAAAAGCACCACAAAGACCGGAGATCCGGCCCGGATCAAGGAGCTGCGAAACAGCTTGCCCGTCGTAGCTCGCAGAGCGAAGTCGGGTGTTCGCCCACGCCCATGAGGCGCCCATGAAAAGCGTTTCGCTCAACTCTTGGGCTTTTCATGGGCACGGCGGACACGTTCCGCCGCTCCGTGGGGGATCAAGCTCCTGGAGCTTGGCCGTTCGTGTCTTGCGTCACTTGGACGATGCGCAGCGGCAGGCGGACGAGGATTTCGCCGTCGCAGCCGATATCGATCGAATAGATGCCGGCCTCTGGAAACCGCAGCCCTTGAAGATTCATCACGATGTTGCGCGTGAGGAACGGCACGTTCTTCGGCAATTGCACGTCGAACTCAGGTTCGATCGGCATGTGGTTGGGATCGAGCGATTCGCCGTCCTCATTGATGATATTGATCGAGAGCTTGTGGCGGCCCGCATCTTCTGGAGTGAAGCAAAAGCGCATGGCGAGAGCGCAGGACGGATGCACGACCGGCACGGCGCGGGCCGCAAGTGTGTCGAAGGTTCCGGAAATAACGAGCTTGCCGTTGTAGTCAGCCGCAAAGTCGCAAAGAGTGGCGATTTGAATGTCCATGATGGATGATTGAATGGATTAAGTGCCGCCCGCAAATTGACGCGGTCAGCGCCTCTTATCTGAAGGCTGCAGGGGACCGCGTAAAGCGCAAAGAACCGACCCGGGCGCCCGCTCAAAAAATTCATCCTGCGTAGCGTCGCAAAGGCTCGCAGGTCAGTGGTTTCCGGAGATTTCCCCAAGTTGTTCACAATGGTGGATTTTATGGATTTTTGGGGATGCACTGAAAATCAATGATTCAACAGCAAGTTTATCAAAAACAAACCTTCGCCGAATGAAGCTTGTGAATGACCTGTAAACAACCTGAGGACAATTGTGAATGACGCCTCTAAAAAAACCATAATTCGTTGATTTTTAATGTTCTAGAGGCGTATTCTTGTCGAGTCTGCAAAAATATTAGCCCAACCATGCCGGTAAAAAAATTCATCCGAATTCCCGTTTGGAGTGCCTATTGCTAGGGCTCTCAAGGTGACAGTTGTGTCACAATCCGTGGAATGGCGGGCAAAAAGCCACTTTATCACAAGTTGCTCACAATCCTTTCCTATGGATATTTGAAGACCTGCTGATCCGAAAAGATCATTCACTCCCATCCATCACACTTTCACCAGCGTCATGACGCATTCGAGATGCCGCGTGTGCGGAAATAGGTCGAAGGGTTGCACGTCGGCGAGTTGGTATCCGCCTTCCGCCAGCAGTTTGAGATCGCGCACTTGCGTCGCCGGATCACAGGAAACATAGACGACGCGCGCCGGGCTGAATTTCACCAATTGAGCAATGAATTCCGGAGTGCATCCCTTACGCGGAGGATCGATCACCACCGCCGTCGCTGCGGCAGGGAAGTTGATTTCCGCAAAAATATCCTCGGCGGAGGCGGTGAGAAAGGTGGCGTTGGAGATCTGGTTCGCGGCCGCGTTTTTGCGCGCCCATTCGCAAGAGGTTTCGGAAACCTCAACCCCCGCCACCTTTTCAAATCGTCCCGCCAATGTCAGCGCGAACAACCCGGAACCGCAATACGCATCCACCAAAAACCGCACGCCATCCGCCGCCGCTTGCTGCGCCACGTATCCCGTAAACGCCGGTAAAATATACGGATTGTTTTGAAAGAAATCGCCCGCGAGAAATTGGAATGTCAACTCCCCTACCCGCTCGCTAGCGGTCGCCCGAAAATCCGTTTCCACGCGATCACCAGTGGCGCGCATGAGAATCGTCGAACCGCGCTTGAAACTATGTGCCTTCGCGTGGATGCCCGCACGGATTTCTGGCAGCGCGTCGTTGATGGTTTTCATCGCGATCGTGCATTGCGGAACATCGATAATGCGCGAGCGCTGGCCGTTGGCTAAAAACCCGATCGCCCCAATTTCGCCCTGACGCGGAGTATCAAAATGCGGCGTGATCTTCGATCGGTAATGCCAAATCTGATCTGTCGTGAGACAGAAATTCACCGGGAAAACCACTCCCGCCATGTGTTTCATCAACTCGCCCACTTGGCGGGTTTTCCATTCGAGTTGTTTCTGATAGTCGAGGTGCTGGTATTGGCAGCC
>CAYRLT010000058.1:0-2018 GCA_964425095.1 uncultured Luteolibacter sp. | reverse complement strand
AAAAACAAATGGCATCTCTATCATTTGAAAGACGACCCCAGTGAATTGAACGACCTTGCTGAAAACGAACCCGCGAAACTCGAAGAATTCAAAGAGCTCTGGCAAACATGGGCGAAGCGTTGCGATGTGCTTAAGTGATCTAGATTCGTAGAGAAAAGGCAGGGTGGTCTCGCCGTTGACCGCCGCCACGAAGCGATGCAGCAATCGACCTTTTAAATACCCAGTCAACCTCCTTCTTTCCCCCTTCCCAGACCGACCCTTCAGTGTATTCTCCGGGCTAAGTGAAAAAGCAAATTCCTAGCATTCGAACTCCAGACAAAGCGCCTTGAGATACCGGGCCTCGGTAAAACCCGCCGGGTGATCCTCCGCATGGCCACTCGTCCAGAGCTCCCGCCAAGACCTACCACTGCGCATGGCCGCCGATCTAACGATTTCATAAAACTCCACTTCCGAGACGTGCGCGGAACATGAGGCCGCCACCAAAATCCCTCCCGGACGCAATCGCTCGATCGCCCGCCCGTTGAGCCGTTGATAGGCGCGGATCGCACCCTCCCGTTCTTTCTCACGCTTCGCCAGCGACGGAGGATCGACGATGATCATATCATATGTCCGCGCATCCTCATCCATCCACTTGAACGCATCCGCACGCACGGTTTCCCGAGAAACCGCCGCAATCCGGGCATCGCCCTCATTCAACTGGTAATTCCGACCCGCGCTTTCCAACGCGTGCCCGCTGATATCCAAATCCGTCACCGACTTCGCCCCACCCCGCGCAGCATACAGTGAAAATCCACCCGAAAAACTGAACACATTCAACACCTCACGCCCGGCCGCCAGCATTTCCACCCGTGCGCGGTTGTCACGTTGATCAAGAAAAAATCCAGTCTTCTGCCCGTTCATGACCGCAGCCTCGAAGCGAATGCCGTTCTCTGAAAACACCACGATTTCATCGCCCGCCTCGCCACGGAAACCTTCTTCCAAGCCCCAGTGTTTCGCCGCATCCTCCTGAATATTCCTGCTCAGCCTCAACACCAAATGTTGCGGATCTAACACATCACGAATCGCCCCCTCCATCTCTTCCCAACGCGGCAACCACGCCGCGGTGTAAAGTTTCGCCACCAAAGTCCCCGCATAACGATCCAGCACCAACCCGGGAAAACCCTCGCTCTCCCCATTGATTAAGCGCGCACCATTCGTCCCGGCGTTCACCACCGATCCTTCACGCCGCCCCACACAGCCCCGGACTTTCTCTAACCACCAAGGCCGATCAATCATCGCAGGCTTCCCGCAATGCACGATCCGCACCCGAATTGGCGACGTGGGATCATACAGCCCCACCGCCATAAACCGATTATTCCGATCATACATCACCGCCAACTCCCCCACCTCACCTTCACGGTTTTGCCCTTTGATGCTCTCGCCATACACCCACGGATGCCCACGCCTCACCGCCGTCTCCGCCCGCGGAAACAATTCAATGCGCAATCGACCACCCGTTTCGTTCATCCCCGCATCAAGCCACTTGCCCCCGCACTCGCCAAGCGTGAACACTTACAAAATCCATCACGCCACCGCGTGAATCCCGATCTTGTGACGCATGCAAAGCTCCGCGACCACGGGTTTTTCAAGCAACAAAGTTTTTCCAGCCTCGATGGCGATCCCCGAGATTCCAACAGCCGCGCACGTCTCGATGGTTTGCGGGCCGATCACCGGCACGTCAAAACGAAAGTCCTGATTGGGTTTGGACACCTTCACCAGCATCACGTCCTTGCCATTGCCCAAGTCCCCGCCGCGCCGGATGCAGGCATTGGTCCCCTCGAAGGCCTCAACCGCCAAGACCGTCCCGTGGCGCACCACCACACTCTGGCCGATGTCCAAGGCGCTCGTCTGCTTGGCAATCCGAAAGCCAAACTCCGCATCCGTGAGTTGGCGTTTCTTAAAGACCGGCCCGCACACATGCCCAAGCCCCGGAAGATGATCCTCCAAAAACGTCGTAGCAGGCAGAACGACGATCCCAT
>CAYRLT010000057.1:0-1514 GCA_964425095.1 uncultured Luteolibacter sp. | reverse complement strand
GACTCATGCCAACTGCTCATCCATGCGGCGCTGCCAAGAATCATTGGCTGCTTGTGCTCGACATGGCGAGGGGGCTTGAGGCGGATGATTTCCTGGGCGAGGCATTCAGTGCGGAATTTTGCCAATGCGGAAAGATCGATGTCCTTGGAAAGCGGTTGTTTCGATTCGTCTTTTTTGACGCTGTCGATTTTTTTGCAGAGATGGCAGGGGCGTTCACCGCTGAAGGTGTCTTTCACGCCTTTGGCGAGGCCGTCATCCTTTGAATACTGGATGATCATCGAGATCCATGCGTAGGACTGGACCAAGGCATAGGGGCCACCCGACAGGTGCAGGCAACCGCAAATGACCATCAGAAGTTGGAAAAGCTTCTTCAAGGATTTGATCCGTGGGTGAAGCATAGGGCGGGAGAGGGATATGGCTCTGGCCTGTGCGCGTCAAGGAAAATGCGAGCGGTTGAGGCGTTTGCCGGAGCTTAACGAATTGATAGCAACTCCTCCACAGTCATACCAACATCGCGAGCGATCTGTCGGAGGAGCGGCGGTGCGATGTCACGCCCTTTGTGCATCGGTACGGTAGTTCCCCGACCGTCATGATGTCGGTATTGGACATGTGAGCCACGTTGTCTCACTGCAGTAAAACCGCATCGTTCCAATAAACGACAAACTTCGGTGGGCTTTAGGACAGGGAGTGATCCCATGATCAGGCCACGGCAACATTTTGTGTTCCGAGAAATTCCGCTTCGAGGTCGGGTTCCCCGTCCTCCAGCAGCATGGCGATCACTTCACGCAAGTTGTCGTTGAGTTCGTCCAAGGTTTCGCCTTGTGAGTGCGCCCCCGGAAAACCTGGAACATATCCAACAAAAAGACCGGTCTCATGGTCGCGTTCTATTACCGCTGTGAATGATTTCATAACCTCATTCTTGCACGTTTTGTATATTCGTCAATCAAGCAGCCAATCAGTAATGGATGAGCTCGCGCCCCCATTTCAATCGATCAGATCAGCCTTCCTTGCCGCAGCACTGCTTGAATTTTTTGCCGGATCCGCAGGGACAGGGGGCATTTCTGCCGGTGGTTTCGATGGCGAAGCTGGGTTTGCGTTTGGGCAGGTTGATTTTGAGGGCGGGGGCTTCGTCGGAGTCGGTGCCGGGGACTTTGCTTGAGTTGCCGGTGACGGCGATGTTGCTTTTGGTGAGGGTTTCCTCGCCGCCTTGGAGTTGTTGCGGCTGGCTGTGGAGTTGTTTGAGGAAAGCCTCGAGGTTGGCGGCCGAGCGGAAGAGGTTTTGCAGGGCCTCGCGCTTGATCGAATCCATGAGCGTAACGAAGAGCTCGTAGGCTTCGTTTTTGTATTCGATGAGCGGGTCCTTCTGGCCTTGCGCGCGGAGGCCGACGCCTTCGCGGAGGGCATCCATGCTGTAGAGGTGTTCCTGCCATTGCTTGTCGATGGCGGCGAGCACCATGCGGCGTTCCTCTTGGTCGAGGACCTCGGCGGGAAGTGAGCCGACGCGGGTTTCGTAG
>CAYRLT010000056.1:0-8628 GCA_964425095.1 uncultured Luteolibacter sp. | reverse complement strand
CGAATTTCATATCCCCCTAAATAAACCCCAGAATTCGTTTGGAAAGATGAAATTTCAGGATTTACGAAAGACCGGATTCTTTAAAAAACCGGATTTTGGTGAGAAATGGCTTTACACCGGGGGTCGGACAGCTAGTTTTCGCGCCCCGGTCGGCACGCGTGATCGGTCAAACCATACACCATTTTACGTCATGAAAGTTCTCTCATCCCTCGCCTCCGCCAAGCGCCGTCACGCCGATTGCCAGATTGTGAAACGCAAAGGCACGGTCTATGTGATCTGCAAATCGAATCCGAAATTCAAGGCCCGCCAAGGCGCGACCGCAGGCACCCGCCTCTCGAAGAAGGGTCTGTAAGGGATTCACTGATATCGCGGTCATCCGCGCAATTTCGGAAAAAGCGGCTCATTAGCCGCTTTTTTCATGCCTGGGAAGCAAGGTGTTCCAGCACCCTGCCCGCCGCGATCATGCCGAATGCCGCCGTGACATGGGTCGCTGCGCCAAGGCCGGTGGTGCATCCAAGGCGTTGGCTGCCCTTCTCCGGTCGCTCGCTTGAGACGCTGCCATCGCACTGGGAGAATACCCGCGGTTCATCGGAAAAGACGGCCTCGATGCCCAGCGGTTTGGGTTTGGTGCCGAGTGGGGTTTTGGGAAATCCGAAATCCTGACGCAAGGTGCGGCGGAGTTGGTGGAGTAGCATATCTTTGCCGCTGTAGGCCAGATCCGTGACCCGGATGCGCGTGGGATCCCGTCGTCCGCCAGCCCCGCCGCACGTCACGGTGAATACGCCACGGCGGCGGCACTCGGCAAGCAGCAATGCCTTGTGTGGCGTGCTGTCGATGGCGTCGATCACAGCGTCGAAGTCTGCATCGAGAATCTCCGCCGCCGTGGTTTCATTGAAAAACTTCGGGATAATCTGGATTTCGCTGGTTGGGTGGATCGCGCGGGCGCGGTCGGCCATCGCCTCGGTTTTTTGGCGGCCGATTTGTCCGTCCATGGCATGCAACTGGCGGTTGACGTTGGTCACGCAGATTTCGTCCAGATCTACGAGTGTGAGATTGCCAACGCCCGAGCGGGCCAGCGATTCGACGGCCCACGATCCCACGCCGCCCACGCCGATCACTGCGACGCGTGCTGTTAAAAAGCGTTCCAAGGCAGCTTGGCCATAGAGCCGGGCGATGCCGCCGAAACGATAGGGAAGGGAGTCAGGCACGCGGGGAAATTGCGACTGGAATGGTGCGAAGTCACGGCCGATTTGATGCGTGAGATCCGCTGGGTTTTTTATGCTCGAGCGGGTCGAAAAACCGCGGACAGCCGAAATTTTCTCAAACGAAGATTTCGGCGAGCCAGAGGCAGGCGCATATTTTGTAATCCACGAGCACCCCGGTAGTTTCTTTCTCGCGCAGCCATTTGCGGAGATTTGCCAGCGGCACATGGTGGACCGTGATATCTTCTCCGGCCACGCCACCCCCGGATTGCTCCCTCACCAAGTCCTTCGCGTGAAATAAATGAACAAACTCGGCAGTCAGCCCTGCCGAAGTGGGGGTTTCCATCAATCGCGCGATCGTCCCGGCGCGGTAGCCGGTTTCTTCCAATAATTCCCGAGCGGCTGTCGCCTCCAAGGGCTCGCCGCGATGCTCGTCTTCATCGCCGACGATTCCGGCGGGGATTTCGATCACGCGTCGCTGGACCGGAATACGGAATTGTTCGACCAGCACAATTTCCTGCTCAGGCGTGATCGCGAGGATGCCGACACACGAATCCGAGTGCGGTCGGCGGACAAAATCCCAGTGCCCGATACGCTGAAGTTGGATCCAGCGGGTTTCGAAAAGCGTTTCTAATTTGGCCATGGGCGTGAAATCCACCAAGAAATGTTGGCACGGCAGCGTAAAGGCAGTTAATCCTTCTCTGCCGCACTGATGTCCCGCTACGATTTCCAAATCCCCGTCGTTTTCAAGCACCGTATTGTGTTCACCCGCAATGCCTTCGCCACGGAAAACCCCGAGCTCGCCCGCATTCTGCGTGAAGGGAACGGGCGTCGTGCGCTGGTGATCATCGAGCAAGCCGTCGCCACCGCATGGCCGCTCCTGGCCGCCGAGGTGGAAGCCTATTTTAGGGAAACCGATGTCGAGTTCCGCGGAATCCACGTCCTGCCTGGCGGCGAGGCCGTCAAAGCGGACGACCATTGGGTGCGCGAAACATGGACTCGTATCGACGCCGCGCACCTCGATCGCCATTCATATCTGCTCGCCATCGGCGGCGGGGCGTTTCTCGATGCCATCGGATTTGCCGCCGCCACTGCGCACCGTGGGGTTCGTTTGGTGAGGTTTCCCACCACCACGCTGTCTCAAGACGATAGCGGAGTAGGCGTAAAATGCGCAATCAACGCCTTCGCCAAGAAAAACTGGATTGGGGCCTTCTCGGTGCCGTTCGCCGTGATCAATGATTTCCGTTTTCTGCACAGCCAGCCCGAGGAAACCCGCCGCGCGGGATTGATCGAAGCGGTGAAAGTCGCGCTCGTGAAGGACCGCACGTTTTTCGAGTGGATCGAGGAAAACCTCGCCGCACTTGCCGCGCTGCAGCCCGCCGCGTTGGAAGCGTGCGTTGAAAAATCCGCCTTGCTACACGCCCGTCACATCACCTCCGGCGGCGATCCTTTCGAAACTGGTTCGAGCCGACCCCTAGATTTCGGCCACTGGGCGGCCCACAAGCTGGAGGCGCTCACTTCTTATCACCTTTCCCACGGCCCTGCAGTGGCCGTCGGCTTGGCGCTGGATACGCTCTACTCTTCGCGGGCCGGCCTCGCCCCGCCTGAACTGGCCGAACGGGTGCTGACGGTCCTCCACGGGCTGAGTCTGAGCAGCTACCACCCGGCACTCGATTGGCTGGATGAATCCGGCCGTCGACGTGTGTTCGATGGCCTCGATGAATTTCGCGAACACCTCGGCGGAGCGCTTACCGTGTTGATGTTGAAAGACATCGGTTGCAGCGTGGACGTCCATCACATCGATAGCGACCTCGTCGCCGCCTGCATCGACGAACTGCGCAAGCACACGTTGGAAAATCCCGCATAGCAGCAAGCTGGCGACTGAGGATGGGAGGGGACTTCTTCTTAGTCGGCCAGGAATCAGGACTCCGCCTTCCGACCACTCTGACTTTTCCCAGCGCTCCGAATTTTTTCACTTGTCAAAGCATTCCGCCCTCCTCATACATCCGCCCCGCGCAAGCGGATTGGTGAAAGGGTAGATGCCCGAGTGGCTAAAGGGGGCAGACTGTAAATCTGCTAGCGAAAGCTTACGTTGGTTCGAATCCATCTCTACCCACCAATCTGATTTTCAACGACTTAAGGAGCCGAAAGGCTCCTTTTTTGTTAGGTTGAAAAAAGCCCGCTGGTGGCTGACTGGCAGTTTTCGACTTCATGCTTGGGTGTTTTTCAGGTGGCCTCACGACATCATCGAACAATCCGGAAACCCCCTGCTTTTCCCTCAAGATCAGGCTTATCGCCCGGATGAGACGCAACAGCTACTGAAAATCATCTGAAAATTCATCGTCCTCTGAGGTGGCCCGTGACTCCACGGTTTTTTCGATCAACCCCGCTTGGTCGGATCCTTGGACATTCCGATCTGTATGGAAATAGGACATACCGCATAAGAAATGGCGGCGGACGTTTCCGACCGGAGCTAAATGGGGTGAAGCGATTTAACTGAAATCGTCGCGACTTCCGGAAGAAGTCAGAATTTCGGAGACTATTCCTTGGCTTCCTGGTCGAGTTTGGCGGCCAAGATATCCTGGAGTCGAACCACGTCGTTATGGGCGGTTCGTACAGCGCTGATGATTTCCCAATTGTTGCCACCGCGGAAGCGCGGAGCCTTGTTGAGTGTTCGAATCGCGAAGACAAGGTCCCGCGCCTTCTCTAATAGGTCCCGATCATCTCCGCTGGTGTAACGCTCGAGGCGATCTACCGCTGGGCGGCAGATTTCATAGGTCCGGTTAACTTCGGGCACTTCTCTGGGAGCTGGCGGTGAATCTCCCTCCGTGTTTAAAACGAAAAGTTCTGAATTTTTAATCCAAGCCATCGGTTCGAGCGCGCGCCGGATTTCCGACGCCAAGACTTTCCGGGAAACCCAAATCGGGCGATTGCCCGCTGCCTGGGTTAGTAACATTTTAGCCGAAACATGGGCTGGTTGATCCTGCAAGACTGCCTGCAGTCGCTGTTTTACGAAAATATTGCCGATAAAGGCACGGACATCCTGCGTGCCTGCGCGCTCGCGGATTTCGCGGAATTTCGCAGTGGCGGTAGCGAGCGGTTCCTTGGGTGATTTGGCGCTTAGTTCTAGCAATTGTTTAAAATCCGTTGCCAGTAACACTTCATATTCGAGGAAAAACTCGGGTTTCTCCATGGCGAGCACCGAAGAGAGATAGGGGCTGGCATCGGCTGGCAACACAAGGCGTTGGCCATTTCCTTTGCCGAGGGTTTGAAGTCGATCCCAGAATTGCGATGGCAGCGTGAAAGCACCGGAGGCATCGATTTTACCGATGATGATCGCTTCCGGCACGCAGCCAGTGATCGCCGCACTCGCCAAAACCGCGGCTGCGGCACTGATGGATTGAGGTTTGCCCAATTCGGTTGATTGCTCGAGTTCCACGTTGGTGATTCGGATCTGGCCGATTGGCGGGAGACTTCCGTGTTGATTCCTGAGCAGGGTTTCCAGCGTGATTCCGAGGGCATCCGGGGGTTGCCATTCCTGATGATTGCCGATCGTGATGGAAAAGCCGACCTGCTCGCTGGGGGCCTCCTTCTTCGCCGTCATTTGCAGCGGAGCCATCACTGAAATCCATCTCTCGTCATCATTCTGCCTAACGCGCCGCCACATCGAGGTCATGACAGAGGCCGACTCAAGAAGAATTCCGGTGTTAGTGGGCTGCTTTACAACTGGATCGGGATCTTTGGGTTTCGGCGTGTCTTCAATCGCCTTCGTTTGAAATGCGGAAACATCGGCAACCCAACCGGTCCACGCGCCGAGTTCGGTTGGTTTGTGCGTGGGCTCTGCCTGGGAGGAATCGGTGAGTGAAAGGATGTCCTTGAGGCAGGCGGCAAGCGCCTGACCATCCGCCCCAGCTTGAGGATTTTCCAACCAAGCTACGTAGCGCCGGATGTGTGCTTGATGATGGTCCTTCGGTTCGCTGTTTTCACCGGGGCTATGCCGGCCCTCCTTGTATTCTGAAACCAGTTCGCGGGTATTGGCATTCGTGGGATTCAAGGCGAGGGAGAGCGCCAACATTTGCGCGGCCCCCCGGAGGCCGAGTGCATCCATTGCCTTGTTTTCCCGGGCCAGTATCCTCAAGTCTCGGGAAAGCGTGTTCATTGTGTCCTCATTCAAGGGGACCAGATCCCGCCGAAACGGCACCGGCCCCTCGGCAGGCGGTACAAACTCCCCGGCCGAAATCGAGCCGAGCATCCCTGCGAGTATGCCCGCGAGGCAGAGCCTTAATTTCCCCGTCATGCGTATCATTACCGAAAACAATGAACAATCTACGAGTTCGCTCAAGCGAACATTGCGGGTTTCTCCAGATTCTGAGAGGTTTTTTCCATGCCCAGCGCTGCACCCTCTTTAGAAACCCGCGAGGAAGTCATGTTCTTCGATACCGATTGCGGCGGAGTTGTCCACAATCTCGCTTACCTGCGTATGATTGAAACTTGCCGCACCCGCCTCGCCGCGCTCATGGGAATGGACCTTCTGACGATGTCCCAAACCCAAGTTTTCCCGGTCGTCGCCCGCACCGAGATCGATTACAAACGCCCGGCGCGCCTCGGCGACTGGATCACCATCCGGGGCCGCCTCGATGAACTCGCTCGCGCCCGTTTCTGGTGCGCCTTCGAAATGATCCGGGAGTCCGACGGCGTCACGCTGGTCACCGCCCGCCAATCGCTCGCCCTCGTCGCGATGCCTGCAGGTAAACCGCTGCGTCTTCCCGCCGAGTGGGCGCAGAAATGGGGGTGAATGCTATTTTTTCGGGATTTCCACCGCACCCACATCACGACTCTCGAATTTCCAGTTTCAATTTCTTGCCAAGCCCCTTCCGCTCCATTTGACTCCCGGCGCTCAACTCATGGCCCTCATCGTTCAAAAATACGGCGGCACCTCCGTCGGCACGCTCGATCGCATCCGCAATGTCGCGGTACGGATGAAACGCACCCGCGACGAGGGAAACCAAGTCGTTGCCGTCGTTTCCGCCATGTCCGGTGTCACCGACGGGCTGATCAAGATGGCCAAAGACCTCTCGGAAAACCCGAGCGAACGCGAACTCGACGTCCTGCTCGCCACCGGTGAGCAACAATCGATCGCCCTCGTCGCCATGGCGCTGCATGAACTCGGCGTGGACGCCGCCTCCATCACCGGCCGCCAAGCGGGCATCCACACCACTGGCTCACACACTCGCGGCCGCATCCTCAACATGGACCCCTCGCTGATGCGCGGTTTCCTCGATCAGGGGAAAACCCTCGTCGTCGCCGGTTTCCAGGGAATCACTCTGGATGGCATGATCCACACGCTGGGCCGTGGCGGTTCTGACCTCACCGCCATCGCCGTGGCCGCCTCCCTCAAGGCGGATGTCTGCCAAATCCTCACCGACGTGGACGGCGTCTATACCTGTGACCCGCGGATCGTCAAAAACGCCCGCAAACTCCCCGAGATTTCCTATGACGAAATGTTGGAAATGGCCTCGTCCGGATCCAAAGTCATGCAATCCCGCTCGGTCGAGTTCGCCAAAAAATTTGGCGTCGTTTTCGAAGTCCGCTCCTCACTCAACGATAACCCAGGCACCCTTGTGTTAGAAGAACATCCCAACATGGAAAACGTCGTCATCCGCGGCGTCTCGATCGAACGCTCCCAGGCGCGTGTCACCATCACCGGCATCCCCGATGAGCCCGGCATGTCCGGCCGCATCCTCGGGGCTCTCGCCGATGCGGAGATCAACCTCGATATGATCATCTCCAACATCGCCCACGATGGCTTCGCTCGCCATTCGTTCACGATGCACTCGAGCGATCTCGGTAAAGCCCAGGCTGCGCTCAAACCCGTGCTCGCCGACCTAGCGCCCAACTCGAAAATCGAAACCGAAGCTGGCATCGCCAAGCTCTCCGCCGTTGGCATCGGCATGCGTTCACACTCAGGCGTTGCAGCCACCATGTTCAAGGCCCTCGGCGAGGCGGGCATCAATATCGGCATGATTTCCACCTCGGAAATCAAAATCGCCGTCACCGTGGACCAGACCCGCATTGAAGACGCCGCCCGCGCCGTGCATGACGCCTTTGGCCTCGATAAGGCTCCCGTGTAGTGGCGATCACTGGTCGTCATGAATTTATCTGAAACGAGCCGATGAAAAGCCTGTTAGTCATCAAGCCATCGTCGCTCGGAGACATCGTTCACGGCTTGCAGATACTGCAAACCGTCGCCCGACAACTGCCGGACTGCCGCATCACATGGGTCGCACGCGATCGTTTCGCGCCGCTCGTTGAGGCCGCTCCCTTTATTCACGAAGTCATCCATTTCCGCCGCAAGGAAGGCGCTCGTGGGCTTTGGGAGGTGATGAAAACCTTGCGCGCCCGGCACTTCGATGCCGTCTGGGACATGCAAGGCCTGCTCCGCTCCGGATTGATGGCCGCCGCCGCCAAAGCTCCGCAAAAATGGGGTCGCCGCGATAGCCGCGAAGGTGCCGGGCTCTTCTACAACCACCGCATCAAGCTCCCGGATGGCCCTCCGCCATATCACGCTATCCGCGTGCTCCAAGGGTTTCCGTTAGCCTTAGGGCTGGACGCCGAAGTCACGTTTCCTCTCGCATTAAAACCCGGGCCGAAGCGTGAGTGGTCGACGTTTTTCCAAGGCGATCCAAACCGACAATTCGTGATTTTCACCGACAGCCGGGGAGTCGGCAAAGAATGGCCCGGCTTCGACGAACTCACCAAGTTGATCTGGGCGAAAATCCCTGACAGCCGCGTGGCATGGTGTGCCGGTCAGCCGACTGCTCCGCAAACGACTCCGCCGGAAGGACGGCTGCTCAATTTAACTGGCTGTCCGCTCGATGAAATGATCGAGCTCTGCCGCCAGCCATCCATATTTGTCGGCAACGATAGTGGTCCGATGCATCTATCCGCCGCTGTTGGAAACAAGGTGCTCGCCATCTTCGGTCCCACCTCGCCCCTGCGCTTCGGTCCTTGGCCCATCGGTGCTCCCCGGACCCAATCCATTCAAGCTCCAGGTGGAATACTCAAGGATCTCAGCGCCAAGGCGGTTCTCGTTCAACTCATGGAGCTCTCAGGGGATTGAAATGTTAAATACATTATTTTCTTTGCGTTCCTTGTGTTCTTTTGCGGCTGATTGTTTTTCTTGTGTGGGATCGACGGAGCGTCTCGCCAGTTGTGTTCGGCATGCGTTGTGCTGGTGAATTTCGGGATGCTGTGTGACAAAAATATCACTTGTACGATTCCTCTCTTACTGGCACAACCTTCGCGGTGCCAAGCAATTCCAGAACCGTCATTTCCGATGCGTCCCGCCTTCAGGGATTCAAGTTGCTGGAGCGGTTCCGAGAAGTCTTCGCGGGGCTCGACGCGCGCCGGACCAAATCCCCCCGCG
>CAYRLT010000055.1:0-6457 GCA_964425095.1 uncultured Luteolibacter sp. | reverse complement strand
CGCCCGCGAAGATTGGGACACCCGCTTCTCCAAAAAAGACCTCGCCGCCGCCGAACTCCCCGAAATCACCATCACCGATCTGCCCTCGGATCTCACCGTGCTCAACCTCAGCGCCCACGCCTTCCAAGCCGCCTTCGGTGTCGAAAAATCCAATGGCGAACTAAAGAAACAATTCATCACCAGCGGCTCCGTCCAACTCAACGGCGAGAAACTCACCGACCCCAACGCCGCCGTCTCACCAATGTCCGGTGATGTCCTCAAACTCTCAAAAAAACACGCGGTGCGCCTGGTCTGAGAAAATTGGTTGCGGAATTAACCCGCCGCCACACCCTTGACTTGACTAAATAATATGACTAACTTCGCCTTGTGAAAACGGTTTCGATTCATGAGGCAAAGACCCACTTGTCGCGCTTAATCCAGCAGGCGCTCGACGGCGAGGAAATCGTCATCGCCAACCGGAACGAGCCGATGGTCCGGCTGCAAGTGATTCGCGAAGCTCTACCGCAACGGCATCAGGCGACTCGACCTTCAGCCCGTTCACTGCGCGGCCGTTTCCACACTCCCATGGCATCACCGGGATCCCTTCGACCGATTGCTCGCGGCGCAGGCACTTTGCGAAAAACGGCACCTCTTGAGCCGCGACGAGGCCTTCGATGCCTATGGCGTAAAGCGAGTATGGTGAGCCACAAACATCCAACTGAAAAACACTTCAACGTTCATTGAGGCCAGCCAACACGCATAGCCTAAGCCACAACCTGTCGGATCCAGGCCGAAATCAGCTCTCACCCGCAAAATGGTCCCAACCGCCGCGCAGCATCCCACCTTTCCCCGCTTCCATCAGTCGGCCGATCACCGTCAACGGCAATCCCGGAAACGCCTGCGCCCAAGCAGCGAGCAATCCCGGCACCCGCTCCGCCTCGATGGCCAACAGCAATTCAAAATCCTCTCCATCACCCAAGGCCTGATCCACCGAGCATCCCGCCGCAACCGGCAGCGCCCCCTCCTCCAGCTCAAACCCGCAACCCGACGCCGCCGCTAAACGCGGCAAATCCTTCGCCAGCCCATCCGACACATCCATCATCGCCGTCGGCTTGTATTGAGATATCAACCAGTCTGATTCTTTTTTGCGCGGGGTGAAATTGAGGTGTTTTCCATGAATCGAGCCACCCAATGTCCCGGTGACGAGCACGGCCTGTCCAGGTTTCCCGGTGGATCGCAATGCAAGAAATTCCCTCCGGACGCTGCCGGTGGCGGAGACGGAGATCACGGGCGCGGAACCCTCAGGAACGCGGGTGGTTTCCCCGCCGGCAAGCACCGCATCAAAGGCATTCAAACAATCGCCAATGCCACGGTAAAGATCCTCGACCCACGCCACTTCGGTTTCCACGGGCAAGGCGACGGTCACCAGAAAGCGCTCAGGCTTCCCCCCCATGGCGGCGAAATCAGACACCACCCGCGCCGCCGCCTTCCAACCCACCGCTCGAGGATCCGCCTCCGGCAGAAAATGCACTCCGCCCACAAGCGCGTCGGTTTTTAAAAGCTGGAGCATCTCGCAATCCGGCCCGGGGTCAATCACCGCGCAATCGTCCCCCGGTCCGGCAAGCGGATCCGGATCATGCGGCACAAGGGCGACGAGCCGCGCGATCAAAGCGTCTTCACCGATATCGCGAAGAGTGGTCATGGGGCGGGTGAAAGCGGTAGGTCGTAGTAGCGAGCGAGAAGTTGAACGATGACCGTGACGCCGTTGAAGCAAAAATGCACGGCGATCGGCGCCCAGATCGATCCGGTTTTCTCGTAGATGAAAACCAACAAACCGCCGAACAAAAAGAGCGGCAAAAGGGACGCCAGACTGCTATGAGCGGCCGCAAAAACCAGTGACGAGCAAACCGCCGCTGGCCATGCCCCGCCAAATTTTTTCAACACCGGATAAAAATACCCGCGAAAAACAATTTCCTCACACAGCGGGGCCACGATCACGGCTGCCGCGGTCATCAATCCGAGAATCAGTGGATCCTCGGATTCTTGCAGGAGCTTGACGGTTTCCTGCACGGTTTCCACCCCGAGCGATTCCATCCATTCCATATAACCGCATGCTTGGATCACTGCGAAAAACGCCCACATGAACCCGACCGCACCGGGCGCAATGAGAAAAACCCACCGCCAAGACGGCCAACGCAATCCGAGCCATCCACTCAAATCCATCCGGCTCATGGCGAAAACCACGACCACCCCGGCAATGAAGAACTGGAGACCGATGTTGACCACCAATACCCGCCAATTCAGCTCCATAGGTTGTTCCGGCGCTCCCAAAGTGCCGGAAAAGAGCCAGACAAACACCAGAAACACAAAACCCGCGCCCACAAGGTCAGCGGGGCGGTAAAACCACACCGGAACCCGGCCCGCCGACGAAACCGACGACGACGGCAAGCGATCACCCGGCACCTGATCCTGCGGGATTCCTTCCATTAACGTGGAATCTTCGACCGCACCCGTTTGCCTCCTCCCCACGAAAACGGAACGGGCGATTGCAGAAATCACAAAAACACCAAAAGCCACGACAAAGCTGCCGACAATAACCAGTTCTCTAGGATCAGTCATGGGTGATGAATCAGCAGAATCCTGCAATGGCACCCATGAAATCGCCAATGGAAAAATTCCAAGCTAAGCTAAGAATCTCGTTTAGAGTGCATGAAAATCAACCCATGCTTGCAATATTCCCTGATTCCACAAGACTCCGCATGCCCGCTTAAAAACAGCCGCCATCCATGATTCACCCGCCATTCAAAGCTCCTTCACTGGAGACCATGGGCACTCTTTTGCCAGCTTTCGAATTCATCACCCTCCTCGCATCCGATCAATTAGGGGCCGTTTACCTATCAAACCAACGATCACTCGGCCGCGACGTCGCAATCAAAATCCTTGCGCCGCACGTCAGCGACGACCCGCTATCCAAGTCCCGATTCGAAAGCGCCTGCCGCTCAATGGCGCAGCTGAATCATCCCAATCTGGTCGGCATCTATAACTCGGGCAGTATCGAAGGGATGCTCTATTTCGTCATGGAATTCGTTCCGGGAAAATCGCTCGGGCATTCTACCAAAGGCAAATCCGTTGATTTCAAACAAGCCCTGCTCCTTGCCGAGGGAATCTGCGCCGGCCTCGTCCACGCCCACCAATACCAAATCGTCCACGGCGATCTCAACCTGCGGAACATCCTCCTGAACAATAAAACCGAACCCAAACTCACCAACTTCGGCATCTCCCATCATCACGACAAGACCTCCAACCCCTCCATCATCACTTCCCGGTTCGTCGCCCCGGAAGTGCTCCGCAATGCAGGCCCCACCTCACCCCAGTCCGATATTTTTTCGCTGGGGGCCATCCTTTACGAACTGATCACCGGCAAACCCCATCGCTCGAACGCGCCGCCGCCCTCGACGCTATCCGAATGCGGTCCGGAAATTGACGCCATCTGGCGCCAAGCCACCCACATCGATCCCAGCGAGCGCACACCCGATGCAACCACCTTGCAAGCGGCGCTCACCGCCGCAAGCGCCGGCCCCAAGTCCAAGCCCAAGCCCAAGTCCAAATCCAAGTCCAAGGCTCCCGCTTCCGCTCCCGCTCCCTCCCTGAAACCGGCCTTGCGAGTGCAAGCCGCGTCCCCGAACAACCGAAAACTCGCTCTCCCCCCCAATAGCAAGGAGCTTTCCGCCTCTCAAACCAACCCTCCTCCATCACTGAAAATCGGATTCAATTGGATACTCGTCCGCAATCTCTTCATCATCGCCGGACTTCTTTATGCCATTAAAATCGCCTGGAATTTGCACCAAGAAACCGCTAAGAAGCAAAAGAACGCCACGCTGCAAACCCCTGTCAGCGAGAAAAAAGCCAATCCACAACGCACCCCAAATCCCTCCACGCCCCCACCGATCGGGCCCTCTAAAAATCCCGCACCTTCGAAACCCGCCGTCTCAGTTACGACCGGTTCCCCCGCCGAATCCCTCGCCCGCCTTCGCGATGCCCTAGCCTCAGGGAAACGACACGAAATGCCGATCGGCAGCATTCGCAGAGGTCCGCACGATTATTTTGTCGTCACCCAGCCCATGACTTGGCCGGACGCCGCATGGTTTGCCGAGCAACATGGTGGCCACCTCGCCATCCCATCCACCACGGCACCTCTCAGTTGGTTGATCGACCAACCAACCGCGGACGACGGCGTCTGGCTCGGCGCTGCCAGAAACGGCCTCAACTCTTGGGCGCTTGCCGATGGCTCCGCCTGGGCACCTAAAAAACAACCCAGCGGCATCGGACAATATCTCTTTGCCGACAAACATGGATTCCTAAAGGCTGAAAACGCGAAAAATACCCACCCCTTCATCATCCAATGGCACACCGATGGCTCAAATCCCGGCGCACTCGCCACTTTGCTCACTTCCACCCGCTACTCGCTGACCCAACCCAATCCTAAGTTCCCCCCCGGAACGCGAACCTATGGCATACGCCATTATTTCTTCGTATCCCGACCCTTGCCTTGGCCGGATGCCGCCGATCTAGCTGAAGCCTCCGGCGGCCACCTCGCCGTCCCCTCATCCGTCGCCGAAATATCCAATATCGGCGAAATGACCAACGATATTGTTGCGAAAAATGGCATCTGGCTCGGCGCATCCCTTCAGAAAAATCAGTGGCAATGGATCACCGGCGAACCTTGGAAGAACCACAAATGGGCGGATGGCACCAACACCACACTCGCGGATTCAGCCCTGACCATTCACCCGGGAAAGGGTTGGCATACGCAAAATATCACAACTCGCGCCTCCGGATTCATCATCGAGTGGAGCAGCGACCGTAAATAGCAGGATCATCCCACCGAGACTTACCACGATCTCTCTTTTCATTACTGTTGATATTCATATCTCCAGTGATTATTGAACTGCGTAATCGCTCCCGCAAATGCCTCATTTCCGTCCATGAGTGACCCTGCTCCAAAAGCTGCCTTTCTGGCACCCGAACCCTCCGAACTCGCCCCACTTTTCCCGAGTTACGAGATCGAAATACTGATTGCCACCGGCGGCATGGGCGCGGTCTATCGTGCTATACAGAAATCGCTCGATCGCACCGTCGCTATCAAAATTCTACCCCGCGAATTCAGTAACGACGCCGCATTCTGCGCCGGCTTTGAAGCCGAAGCCAAGGCCATGGCTCGATTGAACCACGTCAATCTTGTCGGCGTTTACGACTTCGGCGAGGTGAACGGAATGCTCTACATCATCATGGAGTATGTTGCGGGCAAATCCCTCTACCATTCCTCTAACGGAAGCGCCATCGATCCCCCCGAAGTCATACGCCTCGTCTCTGGTATTTGTGAAGGGCTCGCCCACGCCCACGAACATGGCATCCTCCACCGCGACATCAAACCTTCTAACATTCTTCTCGATCCAAACGCACAGCCGAAAATCGGCGACTTCGGTCTAGCCCGCCCCGTAGAAACCAAAATCCAGGATGGCGAGGAAATCTTCGGCACACCCCACTACACCGCACCGGAAGTTGTCGACTCGCCCAACTCGGTCGATTACCGCGCCGATCTCTTCTCGGTCGGCGTCATGCTCCACGAGTTACTCACGGGGCGCCTCCCCGCAGACGATCCCCGCTCCGCCTCGGCCATCAGCCATTGCGATCCCCGCTTTGACGCCGTCATCCGCCGTGCTACCCATCACAACCCGGAAGGCCGCTACGGCAGCGCTTTTGAAATCGCCCAAGATCTTCACAATATTGCCAATTCAGCTGGCCCCAGAGTCCTGAGAACCGCAAACCCCGCAAACCCTGGAAGACTCTCACGCACGGCAGCCACCACTCGCCATTTCACCAAACCCAAGTCCTCTGGCTCTCCGTTCATCATTCTTCTCATCATCGCCCTCATCGGAGGTGCCATCGCCTACCTTTTACTCTCTAAAAAACAATTCATCACTCCCAACTACGAATCCCCCCCGGCTACAAAACCCGCCCTCCCGCAGCCTAAGCAAAGCCCAACACTGCCGGACACCTTACGCGCGCAGCAACAAAAGAAAGAACAGCAACAGCAACAGCAACGGGAACGGGAACAGCAACGGGAACGGGAACAGCAACGGGAACGGCAACAGCAACGGGAACGGCAACAGCACCGGGAACGGCAACAGCACCGGGAACGGCAACAGGAACAGCAACGGGAACGGGAACAGCAACAGCAACAGCAACGGGAACAGCAACGAGAACAGGAGCCGGAACAGGAAGTCCCAACCGAACCAAAATTCGACGCGCCTTCGTTTCTGAAACGCGCCCTCACCATTATGAGCGAGAACGCCGCTCCCATCATCACCGAACACGATGAAAAATTCATCCGCGACATCGAGATTTTCAATCGAAGCGTCAAACGCCTGATTCGAAAAATTGGTAAAAACACCAAACGCGAAAACGCTGAAGATTC
>CAYRLT010000054.1:0-7719 GCA_964425095.1 uncultured Luteolibacter sp. | reverse complement strand
TCAAATCAAAGGACGGGCAAGGGCGAAGTTTAAAATCCGAAATGGCGGCAAACCGCCAAAAGTCCGGGAGCAACCGAAAATCATCGAATTAATCCGCAAATGCGCTTAAGTGGCCAGTATTGCGCGGACCGCCCGGAGGATAGGTCCCTGCCTTTGGTAATATTCAGACCGCCTCTGAGTTCTTCGCCCTGCAGAGCGCCGGCAACGAAAATCTCGCAAAGGCGACGCGGTTTACTTGCCAAACTACAGAATGCCGACGCGCGGACGGGATAGGCTAGCTGACTTTTTCCGTCCCAGCCGTGCGGGAAAGGGTCGTCCCATCGGTAATCCTGATAGTTGTGTCAGTTCTACAGTTCCGATCCGACAGATGAATGGTTAGTTTTTACCGGGTTCCAGAAGGAATCGCGCGCAGGGTGTAATACGATTCCAGTTTGCTCCAAGGAGAGCCTGCTTTGAACACGTTGGACGCGTCATTCATTACGATGTGATAGATCCGGTCGGTCCATGGGCCTTCTTTGCCGAATCCGGCGAGAGCCACGTGCAGCACGCGACGGTCGAGTGAAATTTCCGCTCGTGCCACTTCGTGGGTTCTCCGGTCGTGCTCGGGCGATCCGTATTTCGGAGTGTCTTCGTAGAACCACGAGTGGATTTGCAGTTTTTTCACGATTGAGTCGGTGGTGATGCTGCTTTCCAGAGGGACTGTGAAGTGGATGTCGAATCCGCTGTTAGATGCTTTCACGTTCAGGATGTCCGCTGGAACGGTCCGTCCATCCCAGATGACTTGTTGCAAGCCGTCCTGTTGTCCGCCGGTGGCTCCCCAGCCGCGACCGGTTTGGCCTAGCAAGAGGCTGCCGTCCGGAAGGAAACACGGACGCATGATGCCGGAGGAGAAACCCCACGCGAAGGGAATGGTGCAGCCTTGATCCTGCCCTTCCACTTTTTCGGTGATCACCCGCATGACGTTGGACTGGGTTTGATCGCCGACGATCATTTGTCCTTCGTAGGGGCCGAAGCGTCCACCTGTGACGTCCCACACCGGGTTGCCCGGCGAGTTGCACAGTTTGCCATGGGGCAGCCATACCGCAGCCTTGCGGCCTTTATTTTTCCAGTGCTCGGGTTTCAGTTCTTCCGAGTCCGGCGTCATTCCTGGCAGGTCAACCAAGCTCGCGATGTGGCCGTAGAATCCCCCCTTTTCCAGAGGCAAAATTTTCGACGAGCCGACGTAGTCGCCTTGGTTCTCAGCATACCAAAGTCTGCCATCGGGATCGAAGCCGATGCCTGCCGGGCTGCGCAGGCCGGAAGCGTAGGGCTCGAAAGCGCCGGAAGGTGTTACCTTGCAGCTCCATCCGCGGAAACCACCCATCGTTCCCATGCAGGCCGCGCCGCCACGCCAGCACGCTTTGGAGTTGGGGGCATGGTCGAGGTTGAGGTTGAAATAATAATTTCCTTCCGCGTCGCGGACCGGGCCATGCATGTATTCGTGGTAGTTGCTGTGGAAACCGAAGTCGTCGCACACGGTGTCGTAGCGGTCTGCGCGACCGTCGCCGTTTTCATCGATCAGTCGGGTGAGCTCGGGTTTTTGGGAGATCACCACGCGGTCGCCGTGATCGTCCTCGATGCAGACGCCGAGGCTTTCGAAGGTGCCTTCGGCAAAGAAGGACCATTTGTTATCGCGGATGCGCCAGATGCCGGAGGCGCGGGTGGAGATGACGATCGTGCCGTCCTTCGCTACCGCGATGCCGGTGGCCTCGAACAATTGCTTGTGCCCGAACAAGTTCACCGGAGGCAGCCACGTTTTGACCGAGTATCCGGCCTGGAGTTGTAGCGGTTTGCGGGCGGGCTTCGAAGGCTCCGTCACCAGCGGTTGCGGAGTCCAGTCTTCTTTGCCACCCGGATCCACGCGTGGAGCGGCAGGCACGGCGATCTTTGCTAACAGACGGCTCGTGGTTTCCGTATCGGATGGTTCCAAGGTCCAAACACCATCGCGCAGCACTCCGCCATCGACGCGTGCCTCCTTTAGCCCGCTCCCTCCCACGCGGAATTTCTGAGGTTCTCTCACTTTGCCTGTGAGTGCGACTTCGAGCGAGCCGTCCGCGCCGAGCGAGACGGATTCCGTGAACACATTCTTGCCAATGCGGAAACGGAAGCCCGGAATCCCGGTGGCGGGATCCATGCGATGACCGAGGTATTCGGCATCGAACGTGTGCAACCGGGCAAGGAAATCCATCTTATCGTTGAGGTGCCGCAAGGTCGCATCTTCGTCGCCGACGTCCGGTTCCTTGAATTCGAAATCCACGGGCGCCCCAGAAGCAGTTAGGGGGGCGGGAAGCACTCCGTCTCCCAATACCACCGCGGCCTGATAGCCTAGGGTGGATGGATCGCTCGCGCGACCGGATTGCTCCGCCTTCAGGTTTAGAAAACCTCCGCTCCAAACCCTGCGCACGGCGAGCAAGCGGGGATCGAAAGTGAAGTTCATGCCATCGGGCAAGCCGACGTGCAGGGCCCGCCCGCTGGTTCCCTTGACCGGAGCGCGTATCACCCGCGGCCTTCCCGCCACCACCGCTTCACCTGGGATGTCCAGCAGTGATTTCACCACGAGGTTCTGCTTGCGCTCGATCATCACTTTTTTCGGGCCTGCCTGACCGGGATCGGCCAAGGTCCTTAGGTAGTGCCACACGGACTCGAGATCAGTGTCATTGATCACAGTCGGCGCGAATGATGGCATCACTTGCGGGTAGGCCGTGCCCTTTGTGGGTCCTCCTTCCGCGATGGTTAGTTGCTCCCAAGAGTTGCGAACCGACCGGAAAAGGTAATCTTTGTCCGCTGGCACGTTCTTTTCACCGCTTTCCTCGTTCACTGCAACGAGTCGCGGCTTGTTCAAGAAGACGCCATACAGGTTCGGGCCGGTCTTGGCGGAAGCGTCGTTCTTTTCCGTCGCATGGCAGACGTTGCAGCCCATCGACTCGAAGATCCGCTTGCCATCCGTCACCGCGTCAAACTTTTCGCGCCCGAAAACCGAGCTGCTCGAGAGCAACATCCCGGCCATGCCAACCACTGTGTAGGAAATCGTTTTCATCTTGAGAATCCGACCGCCCACCGGGCAACCGAAGCCTCCCTAAACGGCACGATCTGAGGAAATCTTCCGGAAAAATCCAAAATCTCCCCCAATACGGGAACGAAGAGTGAGTTCAATCGTCCCCCGTAGATCGCGCTCAATCGACCAAGGAATCAACCTTGCGGGCAATGACGATTTGCCTTGGAGCGTGCGCGCGGCTCGGTCAAAAAGCACCTATTAATTCCCATCCGATGCCAACCCCGCCCATTCTGGAAGTCAACCAGCTCACCAAATCCTTCGCCGGGGTGTGGGCGCTGTTGGACGCACAACTCGTCGTCGAAGCAAGCAAGGTGCACGTCGTCATGGGCGAAAATGGCGCCGGCAAATCTACGCTGATGAAGGTGCTCGCCGGACTGCATGCGCCGGATTCCGGACAGATCCTGTTTCAAGGCGAACCGTTGCGCCTGCGCAACCCGCACGACGCACTGCGCAGGGGCATCGCGATGATCCACCAGGAACTCATGCCTTTTCGCGATCTCAGCGTGGCGGAAAACATCGGCATCGGACGCGAACCGTGCCGCTGGTTTCCCGGGTGGATCGACCGCTCCGCGATGCACAGCGAGGCGGAAACCTTACTCGCTCGTCTCGGCGTGCCGATCGATCCGGCCCGCAGGATGGGCGACCTCAGCGTGGCGGAAATGCAGACAGTCGAGATCGTCAAGGCGCTGGCCCACAAAGCCTCGGTGATCATCATGGACGAACCGACCACCGCGCTCTCCGCTCGCGAAGTGACCGCTCTGTTCCAAGTGATCGAGGATTTGAAAAAGGCGGGGGTGGCCATCATCTATATCTCGCACAAGATGGATGAGATTTTCCGCATGGCGGACACCATCACCGTGATGCGCGACGGACGCCACATCACCACACGCCCGGCATGTTTGTTAGATGAGCCGGAACTCATCCGCCTGATGGTCGGCCGCGACCCGGTCGAACGCGCCATCGAAAAACCGACCCCCGGAGAAACCGCGCTCGAAGTCCACGATCTCGAATCACCCGGGAAATTCCACAACATTTCCTTCACCCTCAAGCGGGGTGAAATCCTCGGCCTCGCCGGCCTGATGGGCGCGGGCCGCAGCGAACTCGCCCATGCGATCTACGGGCTGGAACCGGCGGACTCTGGCGAAATCCGGATTCACGGCAAAGCCACCCGCATTCCCTCGCCCGCCGCAGCGCTCGCCGCAGGCATCGCCCTCGTCGGCGAGGACCGCAAACGCCATGGCTTCGTGCCGAAGATGTCGGTCCGCGAAAACCTCACGCTCTCCAGCATGAAACGGGGGTGGATCCATCAACGCGCCGAGCGCGCCCTGGCCGACGAGCAGATCCGCGCGTTCGCCATCAAGGTTGCGAGCCACGACCAACCGGTGGAAAAACTCAGCGGCGGCAACCAGCAGAAAGTGGTGATCGCCAAGGCTATTCTAACCGATCCAAAAATCCTGATCCTCGACGAACCCACGCGCGGCATCGACATCGGTGCCAAGGGCGAGATCCACGCACTCATCACCCGCCTTGCGCGCTCCGGCATGGCGGTGTTGCTGATTTCATCCGAACTGCCGGAATTGCTCGCCCTCAGCGACCGCCTGCTGGTCATGCGCGAGGGTGAAATCGCCGCCGAGCTCGATCCGCTCCACACCACCGAGGAGGAAATCCTGCGCCACGCCATGCCTGTTTGAAATCACCCGCCATGACCACCAGCCTAGCCCAACCGCGATTTTCCAGCATCCTGCAAACCTGGGGTCTGCCCATTGCATTGCTCCTCATTGGTGCGGCGATGTCCTTCGCTCATCCCGCGTTTCTAACAACACCTAATCTGATCAACGTCGCCCGCCAGGTTTCGATCAACGGCATCCTTGCCGTCGGCGTGACCCTGGTTCTTCTAACAGGCGGCGTGGATTTGTCGCTCGGCTCGGTGGTGGCGTTGGCCGGCGTGGTGGCGGCCAGCTTGGCTCAGGCCGGCGCCTATCCGGTGTTCGTCGTGGTGGCTGCGGGCGTGGCCGCTGGTGCGTGCTGCGGCGCGATCAACGGCGTGGTGGTCACGCGCGGGAGAGTTCCTTCATTCATTGCCACGCTGGGCATGATGACCGCCGCCCGCGGACTGGCATTGGTGGTTTCCAATGGCCGACCGGTTTCAAACCTCAGCCCGGATTTCACTCGACTCGGTGGAGACCTCGGCAGGCTGCCAATCCCGGTGATCGTGCTCGCCGTGGTTGCGCTGTTAGCATGGGTGGTTTTGAAACATTTCCGGCTCGGCAGACACATTCATGCGGTGGGTGGAAACCCGGAGGCGGCCCGGGCGGCGGGCATCCGCGTCGGAGCCATCGGCATGATCGTTTACACCGCCTGCGGCGCGCTGGCCGGTGTGGCGGGACTCGTCCTTGCAGCCCGCATCACCACCGGCCAACCGAACGCCGGCGTCGGTTTCGAACTCGATGCGATCGCCGCGGTGGTCATCGGCGGCACCAGCCTGTCAGGCGGCGTCGGCCGCATCAGCGGCACCATCCTCGGTGTCCTGCTGATCGGCGTCATCAACAACGGGCTCGATCTGCTGGCTGTCTCTTCGTATTATCAGGCCATCGTCAAGGGCGTCATCATCATCGGAGCCGTATGGCTCGACCGCAACCGTCAACACTCATGAAAAACCTCACACTCAAATGTTTCATTGGAATCCTCGCCATCACGTTGCTCGGCGGCTGCCATCGCGATGATCTTGGAGCGGACGGCAAAAAGAAAATCGTCATCGGCGTCTCGCTGCTCAACCTGTCTAGCGAGTTCATCGTGATGCTGGATGAATCGATGCAGGCGAAGGCCAATGAACTCGGCGTGCGTTTGATCGTCAACGACGCCCAGCGCAGCGCCGAGCGCCAGATCCAACAGGTCGAGGGCTTCATCGCCCAAGGGGTGGACGCGATCATCCTCAACCCGTGCGAGGTCGATGCGAGTTCGCCCGCCGTGGACAAGGCGCTCGCCGCAGGCATCCCTATCATCAATGTGAACTCCGAAACCCAATCCAAACCCACCGCTTTTGTCGGATCGCATGATGAGGAATCGGCGCGCATCGCCATGGAGCACATCGCCACGCTTCTCAAGGGTCAGGGCAACGTGGTGATGATGCAGGGTTTCATGGGGCAGGCCGCGCAATTGAAACGCGACCAAGGCGCGCGCGAAATCCTCGCGAAAAACCCGGGACTCAAACTCATCGCCAACCAGACCGCCGAGTGGGACCGCGCCAAGGCGATGTCGCTGATGGAAAACTGGATCCAATCCCAAGGTTCGCAGATCAACGCCGTGTTCGCTCAGAACGATGAAATGGGTATGGGTGCTCTGCTGGCGCTTGAACGCGCGAAGCTCAAGGACAAGGTCGTTGTCGTAAGCATCGACGCCATCGCCGACGCCCTGCAAGCGGTGAAGGAAAAGCGCCTCGACGCCACCGTCTTTCAAGACGCCCGCGGCCAAGGAGCCACTGCGGTGGAAATCGCCGTAAAAATCGCGCGGAAAGAATCCTACGAAAAAGAAACCTTCATCCAGTTCAAGCTGATCACTCCGGAGACCGCTGTGTCGGCGCAATGAACGAGCCTGCTGGCCCTCAATTCACAGTCTTGAGAAACGGTTGAATGGGGTTATATTAATTTGATCCGTCGCCCTCTGACAGGCGCGGTTTCCAATACATTCAACCAGTCCCCCTGGAGGCGCTTCTTATTATCGCCATGAAATGGTCTCTGAAAATCGGTCAATTCGCCGGCATCGGCGTCTATCTGCATTGGACATTCTCGCTATTGATCGGCTGGGTATTCATGGTGCATCTCGCGGAGGGGAAAACCCCGCTGGAAGCTTTTGGCGGAGTTGTGTTTGTTTTGGCCTTGTTCGCCTGCGTGGTATTGCACGAATTCGGCCACGCCCTTACCGCCAAACGTTTTGGCGTAAAAACTCGCGATATCACCTTGCTGCCGATTGGTGGCGTCGCCCGCCTGGAACGCATCCCGGAAAAGCCGATGCAGGAATTCTGGGTGGCGGTGGCGGGGCCGGCAGTGAATGTGGTCATCGCCGCGTTAATCTTCATGGTTCTGTTAGTAATGGACGGAGAGAGTCAAGTCCCGGGCGTGCAATGGTTTAAAGACGGTTTTCTGTTGCAGTTGATGTGGCTGAACTTGTTTATCGTCGCGTTCAACTTATTGCCTGCATTCCCGATGGATGGCGGGCGGGTATTGCGTTCGTTGCTCGCGATTCCTCTGGGCCGCCGCCGTGCGACCGTCATTGCCGCGAATATCGGCCAGGTGATGGCTATTTTTTTCGGCATCGTCGGGTTTTTCATCAATCCGTTTTTGATCTTCATCGCCATCGTCGTCTATCTCGGCGCACAGGCCGAATCGTCTCAAGTGGAAATGCAGTCGGTCTTGGAAGGATTGCACGTGCGGGACGGCATGATGACGCGCTTCCAAACCCTCGCCGCGTGGGATCCTCTGAGCAAGGCGGTGGAGGAATTGTTGGCCGGCTCGCAACACGATTTTCCTGTGCTCAATGATGGCTCATTGGTCGGCGTTCTGCGCCGCGACGATCTGATCAAGGCTCTCGCGGACGGCAAACATTCCGTCAACATCGCCGATGTGATG
>CAYRLT010000053.1:0-8064 GCA_964425095.1 uncultured Luteolibacter sp. | reverse complement strand
ACGGGAAATCCGCAGGCGGCGGCTCGACTTCGAAAACATCGAGCGCAATGCCCGCGAGATGGCCGGATGCCAACAATGCGGCCGCCGCAGCTTCATCGACGAGGCCGCCGCGGGCGCAGTTCACGACCAGTGCGCCCGGGTTCATCAAACGCAGGCGTTTTTCATCGAGAACATGCTGGGTTTCTGGAGTTAGTGGAATGTGCAGGGTCACCGCATCCGCACCGGTAAGCGCTTCGTCCGGACTCTCGGCGAGCTCGACTTTGAGTGATTGGGCGCGGGCGGCGGTGAGAAAGGGGTCATAGGCAACGACCGTCATGCCGAAGGCTTGAGCGCGTTTGGCAAACTCGGTGCCGATGCGGCCCATCCCAAGAATGGCAAGGCGCTTGCCATTGATCTCGACGCCTTCAAACGACTTACGATCCCATTTTCCTGCGATGATGGAGGCGTGTGCCTGGGGGATATTGCGGGCCAGCGAAAGCATCAACGTGAATGCGTGTTCGGCGGTGGAAATCGTGTTGCCACTGGGCGTGTTCATCACCACCACACCGTGGTCGGTGGCGGCGGAGCGATCGATGTTGTCTACCCCCACCCCGGCACGGCCGATGACTTTAAGGTTTTTCGCTGCGGCAAACACCTCGGGCGTCACCTTGGTCTGGGAGCGAACCACGAGGCCGTGGTAGTCGCCGATAATCTTGAGGAGCTCATCCGGCTTGAGGCCGGTGTTCACATCCACGGAGATGCCCGGCGCGTTGCGCAAGGCTTCCACGCCTTTTTCCGAGATGGGATCTGAAACCAATACGCGATAGTTTGCCATACGCGGGTGGGATTAGACCATGGCTCACGGACTGGCAAGGGTTTGCCAAAAAAAAGCGCGAAGATCCGACGGCTTGTGATGTTTGAGACAACCGTTGATTGCCATCCGGGGATCGATTCCCCACACTCGGCACGTGAATCTCCCGAATTCCATCACGCTATCACGTCTCATCCTGACCGCCCTATTTGTCGCAGGCACGGCATTTGCCAGCGCTGCCGGTCATTGGATCGCCTTGGTTTCCTTCGTGATCGCTGCGATCAGCGACTTTCTGGATGGCTGGCTGGCGCGCAAACTCGGGCTGGTCACCGCCATGGGTAAATTACTCGATCCACTAGCGGACAAGATTCTCGTCTGCTCGGCCTTCGTCTATCTGAGCGCGCAGGGATACTGCCCGGTGTGGGTGACGGTGGTCATCCTAGCCCGCGAATTTCTCGTCACCGGCCTGCGGCAAATCGCCATGGAGGCCGGCCACGTGATGGCCGCCGATCGATTGGGAAAATGGAAAACCGGCCTGCAACTCACATTCTGCATCACCTGCCTCGTCTGGTTCGCCTTCAAACCGCTCGATTCCGGAAATGGATTGATCGCCCTACTCCAATACCTTTCCAGCCCCGATGGCTGGCTGCAACCGATCTCGATGTGGCTCGCACTCGCGCTGACACTTCTCTCAGGATGGAATTACCTGTGGGGCTGCCGACAACTGCTCAGCGCCCGGTAATTTCGATTTCAAACATCTGCGGCCAATATTTACCGGTGATCAGGAAATGACCGCTGGCGGAATCAAAGGCGATTCCATTGACGACGTCCGCGCGGTTAGGACTCGGGAGTTGATTGCGCAATCCTGACAAATCGAGCCATCCAGTGACGCGGCCGTCTTCCGCGGAAATACGCGCGATTTTACCGCTCTGATAGATATTGGCGAAGATTTCCCCGTCGACGTATTCCAGCTCGTTGAGTTGCAGCACCTCGCGCCCACCGTCTTTGACTTTTAAGGATTTTTTAACAGAGAAATCCTTGGGGTCGATGAACTTCAATTCACTACTTCCATCGCTCAAAATCAGTTGTTTCCCATCGTTGGTTAGTCCCCAACCTTCGCCCTGATAGGTATGCGAGCGCAGGAATTTGAAGGACTCCGGTTCCAACACATATGCAGTCCCCTCTTTCCACGTGAGAACCCATAACTCGTGATTCAAAACCGTGATCCCCTCCGCAAACACATTCTTCGCCATTGGCCGCTTGCGAAGAACCGACCCGCTGGCGGGATCGACCTCACGCACGCTGGAACTCCCATACTGGCCACCGCTTTCAAACAAGCTCTTGCCGGAAAACTCAAATCCCTGCGTGTAACATTCCGCATCATGAGGGCGGACGGAAACAACCCGGTATTGCAGCATGGTCGGCGCGGGCTTTTGGCAGGCACCGAGCAGGATGACGATGAGAGGCAGAAACAGGAATTTCATGAGTGAGAGAGTGGCTGAAAATGGAGCGAAACACGCTGAATCAATCACCCGCGAGTCCCCACGCTGGCATTCCAGCAAGTAATGAAACCAGATGCAAAATCTTCAGGCCGCGCGGCGATCCAAGCCGTGATTTCCGCTACCGGAAACCAAGCCGCCGCCATCACCTCCGCCGCAGGATAGCGCAGCGATCCACTGTGTCCGCTGCGGTAGAGACGGACGTGTTCCCAACCCGTTTCTTCGCAAGGTGCGATGCGTGCGATTTCCTCCGGCACCTCGTCCACACGGATGCCCATTTCCTCCTCCAACTCGCGGACGGCCGCTGGCGCATAGTCCTCGCCGGCATCCAGATGACCGGAAACACTCGAGTCCCAAACCCCCGGATGCACGTCCTTGAGCATCGACCGCTGCTGCAAAAGCAAATCCCCGCGTTTGTTGAAAACGAACACATGCACCGCCCGATGCAGGAGCTTTTCCGCATGGACTTCCCCACGGGTTTTCCGGCCGATGACCTGATCGTTTTCATCCACCACATCAAAAATCTCACCCGCCTTCTGCGGCAAATCCTTGAGCGGATTAGGATCGCAAGCGCGGGTCAACTCCACCCATTGCGCGAGCGTGAGCTCCTCGCCACGAGTCGTGACCGGCACTCCGAGTTGCTCCGCGATTTCCTCCCAAGCCGTTCCTTCCGGCAGTTGTTTTTTGAGTTGCTTGCGACGTTGTGCAAAGCCACGGCGGATCAGCTCATCGAACAAGCGATGATCGAAGGCCGGCAATCCGCTCGTTCGCGGGCGCAGGATCGCCACGCTCGAATCGATCCTCGGCCGCGGGTAAAACGCCTCGGGCGGCACCGTCCGCTGCGGCTCCACCACCCAGTCCATCTGCGTCCGCAGCGAGAGAATCCCGTAGTCCTTGGTTCCGGGCACCGCCGCCAATCGGTCGATCACCTCCTTTTGCAACATCACCACCGCCCGCTCAAACGGATGGGGCCGGCTCAGCAGGTTTTTCATGATCGCCCCGCCGCACGAATAAGGAAGATTGCCGAGAAACCTCAGCCTGCGGTGTTTGAAAAGCGTCCGCCCATCAAACTTCGCACCATCCGCATGATGAACCTCCACGCTCGGCTCATCCCGAAACCGCTCCGCCAGCGAGGCGGCCAAGCGCGCATCGAACTCAATCAAGATCAACTTCCGCACCTTTCCCACCAAATGCTCGCTCAACGAGCCGGTCCCCGGCCCCACTTCCACCACCGCATCATCCTCGGTCGCCTCAAGTTGAGAAACAATCCACCGCGCCATATTCGGATCGATCAGGAAATTCTGGCCGAGCTGTTTGCTCGGCAAAACCCCCGCCCGATCCAATGTTTCCCTGATTTCCCGACCCGTCATGGCGGTCTTCATGCCCCATGAATCCCGGCCACGCAACCTCAAGCATTGTGGACACCGAGGATTCTCTGCGGAAAGTTTCGAAAAATGCATTGCCAAGAGCCCATCCCCTTCCTAGCGTCCCGCCTTCCAAGGGCAGGTGTCAGAGTGGTCGAATGAGCACGCTTGGAAAGCGTGTGTGGGGTCAAACTCACCGAGGGTTCGAATCCCTCCCTGTCCGCCATTCTTCGCCTCCGTGCCGGCCCTTCGTAGCTCGGAGAGAAAAGCAGGGGGGGACCATGAAGTGAAAATGGAAAAGCGCTTCGCCCACCTCATTGGCTCCCCATGGACATCGGCGGACATGTTCCGCCGCTCCGGAGGGGCGATGCATGATCGCCCTGACCATGAAGTGCCAATCCAAAGCGCTTCGCCCACCTCATTGGCTCCCCATGAACATCGGCGGACATGCTCCGCCGCTCCTTGAGGTGATTCGCTGTCTCATTGCACCGCTTGAACGCGAATCATTAAAGGCATTGGACTGAAGCCAGCGCTCACTCGCCCGTATGGACAGCACGCGATTTTGATTTCAAATATGCGTGGACTCTTTCCTCTTTCTCATCACGGCTGAAGCGATATGCCTCCTCCCATGTGGTTCTGCCAGCGCTGTTCCGCGCGTCCACATTGGCACCATGGCGGACGAGCACTTTTGCAATCTCAAGATTACCCATCCAAGCAGCTTCATGCAGCGGCGTGTTGCCGCAATAGTTCACCGAGTGCAGATTCGCGCCCGCGGCGAGCAGAAGCTTGACCACTCTCGGGTCGTCTTTGGAGGCCGACGCAGCCTTGTGCAAAGGAGTGTGCCCCGACTCGTTCGACACGCTCACATCCGCTCCCCGGCGCAGAAGCTTTCTCGTGATGCTCACGTTTTCCGGGGAATACGCGCCATGAAGCGGCGTGTCTCCATAGTTGCACCGCGCGTTCACATCAGCACCTTTTTTTAAGAGGAAGTCTACCAACTCCGGATAATAATAGATAGAGGCAGCCTCCATCAGCGGAGTCTCGCCGGAGGCGCTCCGAACGTTCACATCCGCGCCCCTCTCGACGAGCAGCATGGACATTTCATAACGGCCTTTGTCGCAGGCGAGGCGCAGCGGCGTAACGCCCGCTTTATCCGTCACATCGGCTTTCACTCCGTGATCGAGCAGGAAGCGGACGAGCTCCAGATTTCCGCTCGATGCGGCCTCGTGCACGGCCGCGCGTCCGTCTTTGTTCGCGGCGTTCGGATCAGCTCCGCATTCTAACAACAAGGCCGCAGCGTCGGCTGCGCCCTGGTAGGCGAGAGCGATCAACGGGGTTGTTCCCTCCGCGTCGCGGGCGTTGACCTTCGCTCTGCGCTCGATCAAAAAACGCACCGCATCGGTGTCCCCCCTGCCGCAGGCTATCTGTAGCGGCGTTTCGTTGCCTTCCGAGAGCGGTGGGCACCGTGTTTCAGCAACCAGGCCACCGCATCCGTATGGCCGTTTTCGGCGGCTTCGTGCAAGGGAGTGGCTTTTATGTTAGAAACCACATTGATGGCCACTCCTTTCCCTACCAGATATTGGATCATTTCCACATGTCCATTCTTTGCGGCTTCGTGCAACGGGGATCCACCGACCTCATTCCTGATCTGAACATCCGCGCCTCGGTCGACCAGAAAATCAGCGGCCTTTAAATGCCCGGCATTCGCCGCTTGGTGAAGCGGACGGTCGCCCATCCTGCCGTCCTCATTGACGTCGCCGCCCTTCCTGAACAAATCCTCCATCATCTCGATGTCCCCCGCGATGCAGCTCCGTGGAGCGTTTTGTATTCGGGATAATGGATGCAATCATTGCATGGCAAAAGCCCGCAACCTGTCACTGCAGAAACCCATACCGCCGTGAAGGCTAGCCCAAGCATCCGGCTAATGACCCGATTCAGAAAAATGTATGGCATTGTTTTATCTGAAAGTGTCTCAACGAAGCATATCAAGCGGCAGGAACATGCGCAACCAATGTTCGTCGACTCGGATGAATCCGTATTTGGCGTAAAATCCGACCAGTAACTCATCCGTAGGATCGACGGCCATGCCTACGCCACCGGCACCGCGCATGGACATAGCCACGATTTCACGGGCCGCGGCAAGCAGCAGTCGTGCGATTCCTTGCCACTGCCAATCTTCAGCCACTGCGAGTCGTCCAAGCAGCACGATGGGAACGGGCATGCACGGAAGCCCTTTGGCCGCTCCTGGCCAGTTGGCGGCATTGGCCAGAGTGTTCGATTTGGCACCATCGTATTGGCCAGTCACCGAAAATTACTGAAAAATTTACCCCCAACACCTGATTTTTCTCCACCCACCGCATCTTTTCCCGGCAAAGCCTCGATCCGGCCTCGTTTTGTAGGTTGCACGGAAGCGGCACGATGCCAGACTCCCTCACACCAAACTGATGACTATGGAAAACCTGCAAGAACGTATCGCCGAGACCAGTGGCTGGATCCAGGCAGTGAAAGATGAAATGGGACAGGTCCTGGTAGGCCAGGAACGATTGGTGGATCGCCTCCTGATCGGCCTGCTCTGCAACGGCCACATTCTGCTCGAAGGCGTGCCCGGCCTCGCCAAAACCCTTGCCGTCAAGGCCCTTTCCGGATCACTGGCCGCCTCGTTCGCACGCTTCCAGTTCACCCCAGACCTGCTCCCCGCAGACTTGGTCGGCACCATGGTCTACCATCCGCAAGCCACGACATTCGAACCGAAACTCGGACCGATCTTCAACAACCTGATCCTCGCCGATGAAATCAACCGCGCCCCCGCCAAGGTTCAATCCGCCTTGCTCGAAGCCATGCAGGAACGCCAAGTCACCCTCGGCGATCACTCGTATCCATTGCCCGAGCCGTTCCTCGTCCTCGCCACCCAGAACCCGATCGATCAGGAAGGAACCTATCAACTCCCCGAGGCCCAACTCGACCGATTCCTCCTCAAGGTCACCGTCGGCTACCCAACCAAGGACGAGGAACTCCTCATCCTCGACCGCATGGCCACCTCCACCCCGCCTTACAAAACGAAAACCGTGGCCACCCCAGAACAGGTAGCTCTGTCCCGCGATCTCGTGAATTCGATCTACATCGATCCGGCAATCCGCAAATACATCGTGCAAATCATCCACACCACCCGTTTCCCGGCACTGGTCGATGCGCCGCTCAAAAACCTCGTCCGCGCCGGAGCATCACCCCGCGGCACCATCAACTTGGCCCTCACCGCAAGAGCGCTGGCCTTCATGCACGGCCGAGCGTTTGTCACTCCACAGGATGTCAAAGACATGGCGCAAGATGTCCTACGCCACCGGATCCTCCTCACCTACGAAGCAGAAGCCGAGGAAATGACCACCGACTCGATCATCGAGCGCATCATGAACAAGGTGCCAGTTCCCTAAGTTCTAAATTCAAAGCACTAAATTCGAAACCAAGACCCGACCGATGAAAACAATCCCAGCGTTGCTCCCTCATCTTCTTCGTTTCGAATTTTGAATTTTAGATTTAGCGCTTTCTACCTCTTCGTTTCGAATTTCATGCTTAATCATTAGTGCTTTCTCCCCATGCTCACCGACCAACAGATCGAGGAAATGATGGCGCGCGTGCGCAAGCTGGAGCTCAAGGCCCGGCGCTTGGTGCGCGAATCGTTTTCCGGGGAATATCTATCATCCTTCCGCGGGCAAGGCTTGGATTTCGACGACTTCCGCGAATACCAGCACGGCGACGAAGTGCGTTTCATCGATTGGAACGTCACCGCACGGATGAACCAACCATTCGTTAGAAAATTCCGCGAAGAACGCGAACTCTCCGTCATCCTCGCCGTGGATGTCTCCGGATCGGCGGATTACGGCAGCGTAACACTCAGCAAACGCGAGGTCGCCGCAGAAGTCGCCGCCGTGCTCGGTTTCAGTGCGTTGCACAACGGCGACAAAGTCGGACTGGTGATCTTCGCGGACGAACCCCTCCTCTTCATCCCGCCGGAAAAAGGCAGTCGCCACTTGCTCCGAATGATCCGTGAGATCCTCGTCGCAAAACCCACCCATCCCGGAACCTCGATCACCGGCGTCTGCGATTTCCTCATCCGCACCCTCCGCCGCAAGTCCCTCGTTTTCCTAGTCTCCGATTTCTTCTCGGACCCGCTGGACCGCCCACTCGGGAAACTCGCCCGCAAACACGAAACTGTCGCCCTGCGTGTCATGGACCCGCTCGAATCGAAACTGCCAAAAGCCGGGAAAGTCGTCATGATCGATCCCGAATCCGGCTTCGAGACCCAGGTCAACACCAACAATCCAAACCTGCGCATGGGATATCAAAAACTCATGCTCCGGCAACATGAAGGTGCCGCCTCGGTCTTCAAAAAACATGGCATTGACTCCGCCGATCT
>CAYRLT010000052.1:0-7619 GCA_964425095.1 uncultured Luteolibacter sp. | reverse complement strand
TCGCCCCATTGCGTGGCAAGGGTTTCGCGCCAGCGGCCAGGGAAATCGGGGTAGGCAGCCAGCACGCGCTGCCACTCGGAGCGGGCCGTCTCCGCATCGCCCTCGATGGCTGCGCACGCCGCAGTCACGAGGGGGAATGCCCAGCCCCATGGCACGTCGAAGCGCGCCAGCTCCGCGCGCGCGGTGGCAAGATCGTTTTCACCAACGGCTGCAAGCGCCAGCGCCAAATGAACGAGGCGCGGGTAGTGCGGGCTGTTGCGGCAGTATCGGTCGAGCATCCGTCGTCCGAGTTCCACCTCGAGTCCCTGCAAGCACAGCATGCTTCCCAGCGCGCCGACCAGCATGAGCGGGGTGCCATGCTCTTGATCGGCGCGTTTCGCCGTCTCCCGTAAAACTTCAAACCGGCGATCGAGTAGGGTGGAAACGGCCAGAGCCAGCCGCGACCACGGGTCCTCTGGATCGAGGCGCGCGGCACGGGCGGCGAGGTGTCGGATCTCGTCGCGGTCGATTGTTTCTTGCCAGCGTGGTTCCACGGAGCCGGCGGTATTGAGCAGCACTGCCAGCGTGGCGGGGATGGCCGCGTCATCCGTCTCGTTGGCGGCCTGACGAAGGGTTGCTACGCACTGGCTCAGATGTTCGTAATGGAAGTTCGTAAGATATTGGCGTCCCAACATCACCGCTTCGTGGAGCTGCAGCGGCTCGACTCCGCGCGAACGCGCGACGCGGGTGATTTGTTGCGAAACCACGCCCCAGTCGCTCGCCACGTTGACGGCGAGCGTGCGGGCCAAGGCCCGGATAGAAGCAGGTGACCAGTCGGCGGACGGGATGCCATGGCGCACGGCCCACAACTGACGGCCTGATTTTCCATCGAGGATTCTCGGGTGGATCGTGCATTGGTTTCCCTCAACGAAAAACGTGCCATCGAACAGCATGTCGAAGTTCTGACTGCGCGCGAACTCCCAGACCGGTGCGTGGGGAGCGGGAAGCATGGCGCGCGAAAATGGGCCGATGGGCTCGACTCCATGAGTGTTGGCGAGCTCGATCATCAGTTCAGTCGCCAGAGCTTTTGGCAGTCGATGCGGTATTTCCGCGCCGTGCATGACCTCGAATTCAAGAATGCCAAGCGTGGGAACTCGGATGGAATCCGGCCGCGCGCCTCCGGGTGGCGCATCCGCAGCCATTTCCAGTTTCAACTGGTAGCCTCTTTCCCTCATCAGGATGCGTGCGCTACCCTTCTCGAGTGCCAGCTCCTTGAGGATTCGCCGCAGCCGCCGTGCATGAGAACGCACGATCGTATTGGTGGTCGTTTCAAACTGATCACCCAATTGATAACAATCAAAGGCAATGCTGTATTGAGAAATTTGCTCGCCGCGCCCGTCAAGCGTTTCGGCAAAGAGATACTGTAGCAATTGAAGTAATTTAGGCGACCCTGCCAGAGGGCGACTGTGTTCGAGACGGGCAAGATCCGCCCGCAAGGCATTCCCGTAATGGGAATCACCTCTGGCGTTAGTGCATGGCATCGGAATCCAGTTCATACCCGGAGTGCGTGTTTTTCCGTATCCTAACCGGATATGGGTGGACGCGTGCGGAAACGCCAGACCAAGACCAAGGTGAAAATTACAAATACCAGGCCCAGCGAGCTGGTGGCAACCATTGGCCAGCCTTTGCCAGTGATCATGAGCAGTAGCGATGAGTAGATCACGGCAATGCTATAGGATCCGGCCCAGAGAACCCACGAAGAAAGGGAAATCGAGCCGCTGCTGCGTGTCTTAAGCAGCTTGTGCCATTGCGGCACGTAGGCGCACAGCGAAACAAGCGGCACGCACGACTGCGCCGCGCCCGCGATGGTGAACCATTTTTCAAGTGGAATATTCATCAATTGTACTTCCGGTGACGGCGGGGAGAATTTTTCATTCCGTTAGATCGTTAAGGTCCCAGCGGGCTGGCTGATGGACATTGGTTTTATATAAGAATTGGCCTTGCCGCGTCAACATTGCAGATCCATGGGCATCAGGCGAGACGGCGGCGCCGGGTGAGCAGGCCAGCGCCCAGCATGGCGCTGATCCCCAGCAGACCCGCCGGCTCGGGCACGGCCGCCACGTAACTGATCACGCCGGCCTTGGAATAATCCACCGTGTAGCCGAGATCCGCCAGACCGCCGAGGGTCACGGTGCTGAGGTAAAACGTGCTCGACGCCCAACCGGTCATCAGTTCCTTCGAGAAATCCATCCCCGTCAGGTTGCTGGTGAAGCCGGTGTTGCTATCCCCGTCGTCCACCTCGTTCCAGTGGCCGCCGGCGGTCCCCTCGCCGCCGCCCAGCTCGACCGGCACGGAGGTGGCACCCGTCTGGCCGAACTCCGCCTGCCACGCCGCCAGCGCGGCCGGGCCGTAATACTGGCCGCTGCCCACCGTGTAGAGGTTGTTACCCACCGCGTTCTGCGTGTTATAATAGTCCCACAAGGTGCCGATCCCCAGCACGTGGGCCATTTCATGCAGCACCACGCCGTAGAACGTGTTCGACGCCACCATCGCCGCCACATCCGCGGAGTCGAACTGCATCGTCCCCTGCGAGCTGTACCACAGGCTCTGGGTCACCGAGCCGGAGGCATAGTTGTTGAAGAGATTGACATACGTCGGCCCGGCGCTGCCGAGGGTTCCCGACACCCCGTCGATCGCCGGCAGCGAGACATCGATGGACAGTGAATGCGCCAGGCTCGTGCCGTTATAGCTGTTCAGCGTGTAGCCCGTGATGGTGCTGTTCCAGAACGCTGCCGCATCGACGAAGGTCTGCTGCTGCACGCTCGTCATCGAGCCGCTGAAATTGAGATTGATCAATGACACCGCGGACACCGGGCTGACGGCGGCGGCGCAGAGAAGGCTGGCTAATACGAAGGGCTTCATGTAAGTGGGATGCTTGTTGTTAATGGGAAATTGAGAGAAAGCGAAATCTTGGACCGAGCATGGTATCTACCCCAAAAGAAATTCGAAATTTCGCGCGAGCTAGACAGAACAATTCGCGGAATTCGCACGGAACGACGTGCATATTTTGCAGACAAAGGTGACGCGATGCCGCCTGCCGCTGTTCCATGACATTGTCCTGACGCAAATACTTGCCTGCCGTTTTGCGGGTCATCCCCGACTTCATTGCACTCATGCTGATGGTTCTTCCTTGGTTGCGCTCATAAACGAGCTTGGTGAGTTGGGCTTTTGTGACCACAACCCAGAGCGGCCCTCGCCGCCCCAAACGGTGTTAAACAGCTTGCCGCTTCACCCCGAAAAACCTCCCCTTCAATGGGTCATTTTAATTGTCGTCAGGGGGTAATCATAATTGTCGTTCTACAAACCACGCCAACGAACGCCACGGCCTCTGGATGAAACCATGGCGACCCGTATCAAACGGCATCCACCAGGATGAGCCCGCCTGCGGCGTGCGTGGCACATGGAGCCGACCCTTTTCCCCGCCCTTCGGTTCCCACATGAGATTTCTCACCGGCCATCATCTCAAAAGCAATTTCCTAGCATTAAAAAAATCCCTGCCACACGAGGTGACAGGGATTTTCGAGCGCGAACTCAACAAAAATCAACCGGGAAGCAAGTCCTTGACGGCATCGCGCTCTTCTTTGAGCTCGTTGATGGTGGCGTCGATTTTGGACTGGCTGAAGGCATCGATCGGCAAGCCTTGCACGACTTCCCATTTGCCGTTTTCTGTGACGCGGATTGGCATGGAAGCCATGAGGCCTTTTTCGATACCGTAGGAACCGTCGGAACAAACCGCGACGGAAGTCCAGTCACCGGCAGGAGTAGGAGTGATCAGGCTGCGCACGGTGTCCATGGCGGCATTCGCGGCGGAAGCGGCGGAGGATGCGCCACGGGCTTTGATAATGGCGGCGCCGCGTTGTTGGACGGTGCTGATGAAGTCGCCCTTGAGCCATTCCACATGAGAGATTACGTCGGTGACGGGACGGCCTTGGATTTTCGCGTTGGTGAAATCCGGGTATTGGGTGGCGGAGTGGTTGCCCCAGATGCACATGTTGGTGACTTGGGAAACATGGACGCTGGCCTTCTTGGCGAGTTGGCTCTTGGCGCGGTTCTCGTCGAGGCGGGTCATGGCGAAGAAGCGTTCTTTCGGTACGCCATCGGCATTGTTCATGGCGATGAGGGCGTTGGTGTTGCAGGGATTGCCGACTACGAGCACGCGCACATCCTTGGCGGCGTTGCGAGCGATGGCTTTGCCTTGGCCGGTGAAAATCTTGCCGTTGATGCCGAGCAGGTCACCGCGTTCCATTCCGGCTTTGCGCGGCACGGAGCCGACGAGCAACGCCCAGTTGGTGTCTTTGAAGCCTTCGTTGAGATCTGCGGTGCCGACCACGTTGTTGAGCAGCGGGAAGGCGCAGTCATCAAGCTCCATCATCACGCCTTCGAGGGCCGCCATGCCGGGCTCGATTTCGATCAAGCGGAGATTGACCGGTTGGTCAGGGCCGAAGACGAAGCCAGAGGCGATGCGGAAAAGGAGGGCATAGCCGATCTGGCCAGCGGCTCCGGTGACGGAAACAGTAATTGGTGCTTTCATAGGTTGATACGGGAGGCCGAAGGCTAGGGGAGGTTCTGGGCTGCGGTCAACCGTCAAGCTGCAGTTGGCAATTCCTGCGCGGGTTTTATGGATTGATGCGGGGCGTGCATTCTCACCGGTTTTGGGGATTTTGTGACGGCGCATTTAAAACATCTGTTTGACATTTACGTTGGGTTCGGTTGACTCAGCCCTTTCCTATGCGCGTAATCAACCTTTCCGAGTCCCAGCCCAAACAGCGATTATTGGCCGCCGCAGAGCAATTATTTGCTGAGAAGGGCTTTGAATCTGTGGCGGTGCGCGATGTGACGCAACTCGCTAAAGCGAATGTGGCGGCGGTCAATTATCACTTTGGCAGTCGCGATGGATTGGTGGCCTTGGTGGTCGCCCGTTACCTTGCTCCACTCAATCAGGAGCGTCTCGAACGGCTTGATGTCTTGGAGCGGAGATCGCCCAACAAAGTGGTGCCGATCGAGGAAATTGTTCACGCTTTGGTCCGTCCGTTGGTCGGGATGGTGGGTAAAACCGATCTCTCCGAGGTCTTGTTTTGCAAGTTGATGGGCGGGATTTTGGCTTTGCCGGAAGAGGGTTTGTCGGCGGTAATGATGGAGCAAATGAAAGTTTTAAACAATCGCTTCATACGCGCGATCAGTAAAGTCTTGCCGACCGTTCCGCAGGAGGATTTGCAATGGCGGATGCATTTTGTGGTGGGTTCACTGATTCATTTGCTGGAGCATCAGGAATTGTTGAAAAGCCTGAGCAATGGCGTGTCCGGGAGTCCGAGTTTGGAGGTCACCTTGGGTCGTTTCGTGCGTTTCGCGGCTGCTGGGCTGCGTGAGGGGGTGGAAATCGAGGTCGAGGCGAATCGTGGCCCGCAGGTGATGTTTGATTTTTGAGCCTGCGTTTGGGGAAATTGCGGCTGGTCTGAAAGGACGGGTTGTGGTTCAAACAAGACACCTCATGATTCACCGGAGCTTGATTTTTGATTTTGACGGCACCATCGCCGACACACTCGGCGAGACGCGCCGGATCTTCAACCAGATCGCCCCCGACTACGGGCTGCGCCAGGTGGGTGAGCATGAAATGGATGGTCTGCGGCATCTTTCGCTCAAGCAACTTCTGGATCACTTGGAAATTCCGAAGCGGCGGGTTCCGGCATTGATTGCGCGCGGGACTGGCTTGATGCGCGGCAATATCACCCGCCTGCCGCTGATTCCGGGCATGCACGAGGTACTGCTGGAAATGCGCCGCCATGTGGACAGTTTCGGGATTCTCACGTCCAATACTACCGCCAACGTCGACCTGTTTTTAGAAAGCCACGGGCTGCGCGAGACCTTCGATTTCGTTTCCTCCACCTCCAAGCTCACCGGCAAGGCGAAGCACCTCAAGGCGATCCGCAAAACGTTTTCCCTAAGGCACGAGCAGATGCTCTACATCGGCGACGAGCTGCGTGACGTGAAGGCTTCGCAAAAGGCCGGCATTCCGATCGCTGCAGTGACTTGGGGTTTTAACTCGCACGAGGCGCTGGCGGCCGCAGAGCCGGATTACTTGTTCGACCGCCCCGCGGATTTCCTGCGCCTGCTGGTCTCGCCGTAATCATTGGTCGGAAATCCGGGTTTCTTATTTTCGGCGCATTGACACCAGCGGGGTCCGGCGGGCAACCTCCGCCCATGCCGGAGGATCAAACACCCATGGAAAACCACCCCGACGCCCCGAGTCCGGACATCACCAACAAGTCTCCGATGCCGCCGACGGTGGCGCTGGCGTTTGTCATCATCGCCTTACTTGGTGTGTTGATCGTGCTAGGGTTGCGATCGGGTATGCGGAAATCCGGCGGCGATTTTCCCGAGCTAACGGAGCTCCAAGCGGAGGCCAACGCGCTCCGTGATCAATTGAACCGCGAGCGCATGGCGATGGGATTACGTCCGTTAGAAGGAAACTCCGAGTCGGTGGACGACGTGGCGGCACGCTTGAAAAAGGATGCCGAGACCATGGTCGCGCTTGCCACCAGCCTGCAATCGATGATCGCCGGAAAAGATGCCGACCTGAGTGCGAAAAGCTCCGAGCTCATCCGCTCTGAGCAGCTCCGCCAGAGTCTAGGCGCTGAGGCTTTGCGTTTGCAGGGCGAGCTCCAGCGCTCGTTGGTGAATGGCTCCGATGCGGATCTTCTCCGTCGCGACATGAATACGCTGAAAACCCAGCGAGATGCGTTGAACGAGGAATTGACGGCCGTGCGTCAGGAGTTGGCGACCAAGGGAGGAGGGGTGACCAAAGAGGATTACGCCGATCTTCAACGCCGCTTGGAAGAAACCCTGCGAGCCAAGGATTTCTTCGAGGCCCGGGTGAATGAATTGCAGGGCGAGGTTTCCAAAATTAAGAAGTAAGATTGTTATCAACCTCTGCCATGCCACCGCCTCCACGCCGTCCATTTCCGCCTTCCAATGGGCGGAATTCCGGGCCAGCGCCCTCGAAAAAAACCGCAGCCGCAGCAAGCAGCCGCGGCTGGGATCCTGTGGCGGCTTGGTATGATAAACTCGTCGGCGAATCCGGATCGGATTACCATCAAAACGTCATTCTTCCGGCAGCCGTCCGCATGCTTGCTCCGCAAGCCGGTGAGTCGATCGTGGATGTGTGCTGCGGTCAGGGCGTGCTCGCTAAGTCGTTGTTAGAATCCAACGTCGGCCGATTCGTAGGCGTGGATGCCAGCCCGCGTTTGATCGAAGCCGCCAAGACCCGTCATGGCAAAGATCCGCGGGTTTCGTGGATGGTCGCCGATGTTTGCAAGCCCGGTGCTTGGGCGGATGGCAGCCATGATGCCGCGGCCTGCCTGATGGCCGTGCACGATGTCGAGGATGCCGTGGCGATGTTTTCCAACGTGTCCCGAGCGCTCAAACCCGGTGGCCGAGCGGTGTTTGTCATGATGCACCCGTGTTTCCGCATTCCCAAGCAGACGCATTGGGGATGGGATGCTGATCAGAAAATCCAGTTTCGTCGGGTCGATCGTTATGCCACTCCGTTGGAAATCCCGATCACCACGCATCCGGGAAAAAGC
>CAYRLT010000051.1:0-2301 GCA_964425095.1 uncultured Luteolibacter sp. | reverse complement strand
CACACCCTTGCGGTTACTGGGGAAATTTAGGGGGAATTGCGGGACGCCAGTGCCGTTGCTCTTTTCGGCAGATTGAAAACTACCGCCAGCGGATTTCGGGTATATTGTTAGACCAGGTCGATATTCACGTTGAAGTGCCCTTGGTCACCTTTCGCGATCTTTCCTCTGATGGAGGCGGTGGCGACTCGTCATCCATCATTCGCGGCCGTGTTATGGCGGCGCGGGAAATCCAGCTTGGTCGGCTTCGGAAATCGTCTGCGCGCACGAACTTTTCCATGTCGCCACGGCAGGTGAAGCAATTCTGCCAGCTCGATTCAGAGTCCACCGGCTACCTCGAACACGCCATGGAGGAAATGGGCTTCTCAGGCCGTGCGCATGATCGCATACTCAAGGTGGCCCGCACCCTTGCCTATCTATTGGGTGCCGAGAGCATCCGCCCGAACGATGTGCTGGAAGCGATCCAATGCCGCTCGCTGGATCGGAAGTTGTTTTCATAGGGAAAGAACGTAATCAACCAAGATGGGAATGAGGGCTTTCTCTCAAACTGCACTCAAGCCTCCGGGCAACAGGCGCTGGCGTGGCTCCACGGTCTGCCCAATCCCGATAATCAAGAGCTAGTCCTAGGGGTAATCGTGGATGGACTCATTGCAACCGATTTGAACGCCGCGCTCGCCTTGCTGAAACAGGAATCGGCGACGATTCCGGGCGCGTCAATATCCCGGATAACCTGCTTGAGAACGCACCGGCACACGGGGCTGAAACGCTAACGGAAATATGCAAAATCGGTCTTAACGCCGGAGGCGGCACCTTCGGCATCAGTCTGACCTATCCGGATGACTTTGACTTCAAATGGGTGCTCACCGGCCTGGCTGAGACCAAAGCCGCATTCGGCGAAGACAGTGGTTTCAGCATGTTGCCGAACAATTTGATCAGCCAATGGGCCCAACGGGATCCACACGTGGCTTGGGCCTGGTTGCAGCAGGGTAAAACCATCACCTTCAATAGAGATTCTCGACAGTTTTCTCCAAGCCGCTCTAGAAGAGCGGGCAATCCTCCTCGACGGTCTGTTTGATCATGCATCGTCATACCTTGGCAATCATCTCCAGGAAATGCACGTGCATGCGCTCCTACTCGAACGCATGACTCCGTCACAACTGTTGGAGACAATGCGATGCTATAATCCCTATCTACTCTCCAGAGAATCACAACGTGAGTTCTCTCCCATTTTGCGACGAATGGGCCACAGAGAAGAAGAAATCCAAGCGCTATGGTCAGACCTCAATCAGTGAGTCATTTTTCTCACGGGTCATGTTATGAGAAAAGTAAATTAGGTATCCAAGGCGGACTTGAGGGCAATCGTTTGCAGACGTTCCAAGCTGGCGGCTTGCAGCTTGAACGGGCCGTCTCGTTGGTTTCGCCGGCGGGATTCCACCTGCGGTCGAAGTGGATAAGGTGTTCGCACTGCTCCAGAAAAACATCAGCGCCAGGTAGGGATACTCCCTACGGCTAAATTCGGATTCCAAGTGTAATGTGACTTGGCCCATGATAGCTCGTAAAAGAATGTGCGAATGGACGACTGGCTGAGAATCGTTCATGAATTATGGAAATCACGACAAAAATGAAGGACCCCATTTGTGGAATGGCAGTGGACGTAGCCACCTCGCTTCAAGCGGAGCGTGACGGGCAGAAGTTCTTTTTTTGCAGCGAACATTGCCGGCGGAAATTTTTAGCCGGTGCTGAGACGGTGAAGCCTGAGGCGGGCACCGACGCCAAGCAGATCTACACTTGTCCGATGCACACGGAAGTGCGGCAGGATCACCCCGGCTCCTGCCCCAAGTGTGGCATGGCGCTTGAATCGATGGATGCGTTCGCCGGCAATGATAAGGGTGAAAACGCCGAGCTTATGGACATGACACGGCGTCTCTGGATCGGCGCGGCGTTTGCATTACCGGTGTTTCTGCTGGCGATGGCACACATGATCCCGCCCTTGGGCCGGCAGCCGTGGGTTGGTGGCGACATTTCGCGATGGATTCAATTTGCGCTCACTACGCCGGTGGTCTTTTGGGCGGGCTGGCCGTTTTTCCAGCGTGGCTGGCGTTCCATCATCAGTTGGAATCTTAATATGTTCACCCTGATTGCGATCGGGGTGGGAGCGGCGTTTTTGTTGAACTAAGCCGCTGCGCGGCAGGCTGATAGATGCGCTGGTGATGTGACAATGCGTGAATGAAAGTTGAAGGGTTGCGGGGTTGGCATCACGGTTGTCCTGCTATGAAAAACAGCAATACCAACTCCGACAACCAA